>CAJUCC010000092.1 GCA_910585205.1 uncultured Lachnospiraceae bacterium | reverse complement strand
TTCTGTAATTCTGGATATTCAATGCGTTCAATGTTCAAATCCGGAAGAATCCTCTGTAATAACGCTTTGCACAGTTCCGGATTCTGCATGACCTTTCCGAACAGGAAATCATTGGATATACTTAATTCTTCCCATTTTGTCTGCTTTATTGCCATGTTTTCCATTTTATCCACCTGCTTTCCTTCCATCAGCCGCTACCGGAAAACTCTGTATATTCCAAAAAACCTGTTATCTATTCTTATTATATACAGATTTCCGGCATATTACAATAAGCCGGGAACCTGTCTCCCGGCATGTTTCCCGCTCTTTGTTGTAAAAGAGTATGCTTTCATCCTCTGGATAGCCACAGTATAACCCAATCCGACATTCTCTGCCACCATACAGCAATCAATCTGCCTGCACACCCCATTCCAGACATCCTGAAATTTCTGTAAATAGAACAAGTCTTAACTATAAATCCAAAATACTACCCCCATGGAGGCCGCAAACTCCCATGGGGGTAAAATACAACTCTTATTCTATCCACAAGAACATATATTCCCTTTCTCCTTTACTTATGGTACGGCTGTCCGTTTATAATCCGATACCCTCTGTAAATTTGTTCCAATAAGATAACCCGCATCAACTGATGGGGAAAGGTCAGATCGGAAAAACTGAGTTTCATATCCGCCCGCCGGCTCACTGCACTGTCCAGGCCCAGAGAACCGCCAATCACAAATTGTATATGACTTTTTCCCTCCAGAGCGGCCTTTTCCAGCATATGCGCAAAAGCAGGAGAATCCATTCTCCTGCCGGCAATTTCCAGCGTCACCACCCAGGCATCCGGTTTTATCCGTGCCAGAAGACGCTGCCCTTCTTTTTTTCGAATCTGTTCTTCCAGTGCAGGCGCCGCACCGTCCGGTGTCATCTCGTCGGCCACCTCCACGACTTCCGTTTTACAGTAACGGGACAGACGTTTTTCATACTCTGCCGCCGCCTCCCGGTAAAAGCGCTCCCGGATCTTCCCGACGCAAAGAATCGTAATTTTCATCGCCATATTGCTTTATGCCTCAAAAATCTCCGCATAGAGTTCCTCAATCAGATTATCCAGAAATCCGTCCTCAAGATTGACAAAGCTCTGCGAAATTTGTTCTTTCATATACGCCGTCCGTCTGAAATAGTTCTCTTCCTCGGAAACCGCGGCCGCGGGCAGGCCCGCGTCAATCCGTTCGGCATCCAGATTTTCCCGGCTCCAGTTCATAATCTCTTCTTTTACATTGCTTTCGGTAAGCGCCTTTTTCTTAAATATTCCGGCGGACTGTATGGAACGGATCCCGATAACGAGAAAAATCAGAAACATAGCGCCCATTACGCCGTAACTCAGCACAGAGGCACTGCCCCGCAGTTGAAACGGCAGAACGCCCGCCGCGGATAAAACGACTCCCGCAAGGCCGATCCCGCCTATAACGGTCAGCGTATAGCCGGAATCCTTACAGTCTGCCGCCTTCTGGGCATTGTCCTTATAAACGCCCCGGGAAAGAACCGGACGTCCCGCTTCCGGTTCCGCCTCTTCCCCGCCCAAATCCCCGCTGTTTGGAAAATTATCGCCCGGATTGATTTCCGTCGTTTCTTCCGTCAGGCATTCCACCAGTTCACTGCCGCAGTCGGCGCATATCGTAATCCCTTCCACATATTCATTTTTACATATCGGACACCACATGGCCTTATCCTCCCTGGCTCGCGCGACATCTCGCGAAAACGCGATTCGTTTTTATTTCCCACTCAGGTATTCGTCGATTCCCTGTGCAGCCGCTTTGCCGGCTCCCATGGCCAGAATAACGGTCGCTGCGCCGGTAACGGCATCGCCGCCGGCGAAAACGCCTTCTTTTGTCGTCCGGCCGCGCTCCTCATCCGCAATAATGCATTTCCATTTGTTGACTTCCAGCCCTTCCGTCGTCGAAGAAATGAGCGGATTGGGAGAAGTCCCCAGCGACATAATCACCATATCGGCATCGATCACGAACTCGGAACCCGGAACCGTGACCGGGCGTCTTCTGCCGGATTCATCCGGCTCTCCCAGTTCCATTCGGATACATTTAATTCCGTTGACCCACCCGTTTTCGTCGGCAAGAATCTCGACCGGATTGGTCAATAAGTCAAATATAATCCCCTCTTCCTTTGCGTGATGCACTTCCTCCACTCTGGCGGGAAGTTCTTCCTCACTCCTTCTATATACAATGTGCACTTCACTGCCCAGACGAAGCGCCGTCCTTGCCGCATCCATAGCCACATTGCCGCCGCCTACAACGGCCACTTTTTTGCCGTGCATAATCGGCGTTGCGGCATTTTCGTCAAACGCTTTCATCAGGTTGCTTCTGGTCAGATATTCATTCGCGGAAAACACGCCATTGGCCTGTTCACCCGGTATCCCCATAAACTTGGGAAGCCCGGCGCCGGAACCGATAAATACTGCATCAAAGCCCTCCTCTTCCATCAGTTCATCGATGGTTGTGGACTTGCCGATCACAACATCGGTTTCAATCTTAACGCCCAGTTCCTTTACGTTTGCGATCTCCCGGCGCACAACCGTTTCCTTGGGAAGTCGAAATTCCGGGATGCCGTAAACAAGCACGCCACCCGCTTCGTGGAGCGCCTCGAAAATCGTCACATCATAGCCCATTCTCGCCAGATCGCCGGCACAGGTCAGCCCGGCCGGACCGGAGCCGATCACGGCTACCTTCTTATTTTTCTTTTCCTTTGCCCCTTCCGGCTTAATCTGATGTTCTCCCGCCCAGTCTGCGGCAAAACGCTCCAGTTTACCGATGGAGACTGGTTCCCCTTTGATACCGCGGATACATTTTCCCTCGCACTGGCTCTCCTGCGGACATACCCGGCCGCATACCGCCGGCAGGGCGCTGGAACGGCTGAGAATCCGATACGCTTCTTCGATATTCCCGTCTTTGATCTGTTCGATAAAGCCCGGAATATCAATGGCTACCGGGCAGCCTTTGACACACTGCGCATTTTTACAGTTAATGCACCGGGCAGCCTCCTGCATTGCCTCTTCCTGATTATAGCCCAGGCATACTTCGTCAAAATTGCAGGCGCGCACGGCAGGTTTCTGCTCACGCACCGGTACTTTTTTCAATACATCCATTATCTGTCACCTCCGCAGTTTCCGCACCCGCCATGATGGGTGTCGCCTTCCTGTAACTTTAAAAGGGCTCTTCCTTCCGCCGTTTTGTATATCTGCTGCCGTTTCATCGCCTGATCGAAGTCCACTTTATGACCGTCAAATTCCGGCCCGTCCACACAAGCGAACTTCACTTCGCCGCCTACGGTGACGCGGCATGCACCGCACATACCCGTTCCGTCCACCATAATCGGATTCAGGCTTACAACCGTGGGGATATGTAACTGTTCCGTCATCTTACATACGAATTTCATCATAATCATCGGCCCGATGGCAATGCAGACATCATAGGTTTTTCCTTCTTTTTCCACCAGATCCTGTATTGTCTGTGTCACCATACCGCTTCTGCCGTAAGACCCGTCATCGGTCGTAACATACAGATTGCCTGCGACCGCTTTCATCTCATCTTCCAGTATTAACAGATCTTTTGTTTTCGCACCCACAATGACGTCTGCGGCCACACCGTTTTCATGCAGCCATTTTACCTGCGGGTATACGGGCGCCGTGCCCACGCCGCCTGCCACAAACAGTATTTTTTTCTGTCTCAGTGTCTCTTTGTCCTCTGCGACCAATTCGGAAGCACAACCGAGCGGCCCGACAAAATCGCGGAAGCTGTCGCCTGCACGCAGAGCCGCCATGCGCTTTGTCTCAGCGCCCACACCCTGAAAAACAATGGTCACAGTGCCGGCTCCCCTGTCATAATCGCAGATTGTCAGCGGAATCCGTTCTCCCGCATCGTCCGTCCTCACAATCACAAACTGCCCCGGCCAGCATGACTTTGCAACTCTTTTTGCTTCCACAACCATCAAATAGATATTTTCCGTCAATTCTCTGGCTTCCAAAATCTGAAACATACGTTATTCCTCCCATTTTTTCATTCGCTTCTCTATGATAAAGTATCCCGGCGGAAAATACAATCATAAATTCGGTTCTCAGAATGAAATCACCGAATAATGGCCGTCATCGTCGATTGCAGCCGTGTACAGTTCTCCCGTCTCCCCATCGACACAATACATGTTTCCGGTCCTCGTATTAACACCTGTGGGATCTTCGTAATATTCTATCATCAGAAAATAGTTCTTTTCGTTGATGGCAATGGCGCTGCTGCACACATACAGATTCCGCCCGCCCTTTCCCGGCACCGAGCAGTCCGTGTCCCCGACAATCCCCTTCTCCATCAGGCCGACAATCAGCAGATTCATCGCACTCTGCAAATCCAGGGACGACTGAAACGAAAAGGCATAATCCCGCTTTACCACTTCGCTGGCGGCGCCGTCTGCACTATAGGAGATAAACTGATAAGAACTGCCGCCGATCGGCATGGCGATCGGATTGTTATAGGCAATGCTGTCCCGTGTCGGCGTGCTGCCATCCACCGTATAATAGACCTGCTCTCCCTTCGGCACCGTGGCCGAAATCATCTGCGGCTGGTTGTATTCCCCAGAATCCGGTGTCACCTCCGGTTCATGTGCCTTGTCAATATGAATCTGATAAATCTGTACCGAAGTCTCGCTTCTGATTCCGTATTCATTGATAAAAAAAGCTTTTACCGTATAAATCCCGTCATCGAGCACAATGGAATTCTGATAGACGGCGCTTTTTTCACTCGGCTCTTTTCCGTCCAGTGTGTAATATACCGTTCCCGCCGTATTGGTGGTCAGTTTCAGCGATATAATCTCCTCATATGTTCCCTGCGGATAGCTGAACTGCGGCGGATTGGCAATATATTTTGTAAACGCATTCATAATCTTGTCGGAATTGCTGGAACGGACCAGCGCCTCAATCGCCTTATAGTCCTCCGCTTTCTCGTAAATTCCGATCAGATTCCGGTATGCGTCCTCATTTTCTCTGTCGTTTGTAATAATATCCTGAAACGTGGTGACGGCATTTTTTTCCTGTCCGTCCAGAACATAGTATTCTCCCAGTTTGTTTCGAATGTCCATATTTGCACTGTCCAGATCGACCGCGCGCAGCGTATATTCAATCGCTTTGGCATACTTTTTCTCCGCCGCATACGCTTCGGCTTTGGAAAGCTGTGTTTCCAGACTGCCCATCTGACGGGAAACAAAAAGTCCCAGCCCCAGTGCCGCAATCAGACAGACGGCTGTCAAAATACTGTAAAACCGCAGTCTGCCCGCACTCTTTTCCTGTTTTTGCTGCTGTTCCTCTGCCGGCTCATCCTGCTCTCCCGGCATCTCCTCCGCCAGCTCGCTCGTAATCTCCTCCAGCGCACCGATCATCGTTTCTTCTATTTCCGGCTCAAAATCGGGCACCATTTTTATTTCATAACCGCAGTCAGGGCAGTACAGCTTGCCCTCCTCCAACTCTCGTCCGCAGTTGACACATTTCATAACGGCGTCCCCTTCTCTCTATGTGAAAGATACAGCCTGCAGGCAGTTTTCCATCAGCATGGCAATCGTCATGGGACCCACACCGCCCGGCACCGGCGTAATGGCGCCGCACACTTCGCTGACATCTTCAAAATCCACATCACCGCACAATTTGCCGTTTTCCTGTCTGTGAATACCCACATCAATGACCACGGCGCCTTCTTTGATATATTCCCGGTTGATAAACTTCGGCTTTCCGATCGCAACGACCAGAATATCCGCCTGCCTGCAGATTTCCCGCAAATCCGCCGTTCGGGAATGCGCTACCGTAACGGTTCCGTTCTCCCGCAGCAGCAAAAGCGCCGCCGGTTTCCCCACAATATTGCTCCTGCCGACCACAACGCATCTTTTTCCGGCAATCCCGATACCGGAACGCTTCAAAAGCTGGATAATCCCCGCCGGTGTACAGGAGACAAATCCCGGCTCGCCGATACAGAGCGCCCCTGCACTCATGGGATGAAATCCGTCCACATCTTTTTTCGGGGATATGGCGCGGATTATGTTATCCGCATTGATATGCGCCGGCAGCGGCAGCTGCACAAGGATGCCGTGGCAGGAATCCGTTCCGTTCAGTTTTTCGACCAGCGCCAACAGCTCGTCCTCCGTCGTCTCTTCCGGCAGCTCATATGACAGCGACTGTATTCCCACATAAGCGCAGGCTTTTTTCTTATTGTTTACATACACGCCGGATGCGGGATCCGTCCCCACCTGAATAACCGCCAGCGCAATCTCTTTTCCCTCCTGCCGTAAGGCCGAAACCTTTTGTTTTACCTCATCCCTGATCTGTGCCGAAATCGCTTTTCCATCTATGATTTTCGCCATATTCCTTTTCCTCCCGTAAAGCCGAACCCTTGCTTAATACAACCCCGTAATCCGTCCTGCCGCATCCACATCGACGCCATAAGCAGCAGGCCGTTTCGGAAGCCCCGGCATGGTCATGACCGTTCCGGTCAATACTACAATAAATCCCGCGCCCGCCGCCACATACACGTCTCTGACCGTAATGGAAAATCCTTTCGGCCTGCCGAGCAGTTCCGGATTATCGGACAGAGAATACTGTGTCTTCGCCATGCAGACCGGCAGATTTCCAAACCCCTGCGCTTCCAGCCGGGCGATCTGCCTCCCGGCGCCTCCGACATAGGATACATCGTCGGCGCCGTAGATTTCTCTGGCCACAATCCCAATCTTCTCCCTGATCGGGAGGGCATCGTCATACAGCGGATGAAAACGGCTTTCCTTTGTCTCCAGTGTATGCAGTACTTCCTCCGCCAGCGCGATGCCGCCTTCGCCGCCCTGTTCCCATACACGCGCCAGAGCAAACGCACAGCCGCGCGCTCTGCAAAACCGTTCCACGAAAGCAATTTCCGCTTCCGTATCGGTGGCAAAGGCATTTAATGTAACAACCACAGGCACGTCATACTTTTGAAGATTTTCGATATGTTTCTCCAGGTTGGAAATGCCGGCCTCCAGAGCCGCCAGATCTCCATTTCCCAGTTCCTCCTTTGCCAGACCGCCATTATACTGCAGCGCCCGAACCGTCGCCACCAGCACAACCGCATCGGGCGACAGCCCCGCCATGCGGCATTTGATGTCAAAGAATTTCTCGGCTCCCAGATCCGCGCCGAAACCGGCTTCGGTAATCACATAATCTGCCATTCGCAGCGCCGCTTTTGTCGCGCGTACGGAATTACAGCCATGCGCAATATTGGCAAAAGGCCCGCCATGAACGATCGCAGGCGTATGTTCCAGCGTCTGCACCAGATTCGGTTTTATGGCGTCTTTCAGCAGCGCCGCCATCGCGCCGACCGCCTGCAGCTGCCCTGCCCGCACCACATCTCCCGCATATGTATAAGCCACCACCATACGGGAAAGCCGCTCTTTCAGATCCGCCATATCTTCCGCCAGACAGAGCACCGCCATAATCTCCGAGGCCACAGTAATAACAAAATGGTCTTCCCGCACCACGCCGTCCGCCTTGCTGCCAAGGCCGACGACAACATTGCGCAATACCCGGTCGTTCATGTCCACGCACCGCTTCCAGACGATCTGACGGGGATCGATACCGAGTTCATTGCCCTGTTGTATATGATTGTCCAGAATCGCCGCCAGCAGATTATTGGCCGCAGTCACGGCGTGAAAATCGCCCGTAAAATGCAGATTCAGATCTTCCATCGGCACAACCTGCGCATAACCGCCGCCGGCTGCACCGCCCTTAATGCCGAAACAAGGGCCCAGCGACGGCTCACGCAGTACGATTGCCGCCTTTTTCCCCAGTTTCCCGAAAGCCTGTCCGAGTCCCACACTGATTGTCGTCTTTCCCTCTCCCGCCGGTGTCGGATTGATGGCCGTTACAAGAACCAGTTTTCCCTGCCCGTTCTGCGAAACCCGTTCCAGACAGGCTTCGGAAAGCTTTGCCTTATCGCGTCCGTACGGCTCCAATTCCTCCGGTGTCAGGGAAAGTTTCTCCGCAATTTTGACAATGGGTTCCATAACGGCTTCCTGCGCGATCTGAATATCGGTTTTCATCATATCATCCTCCTGCGGTGTCCTGTCTATACGCTTTCCTCGATATACTGTTCAAATTGCTCCGTGCTCATTAAAATCTTCCGCGGCTTCGTACCTTCTTCCTCTCCTACCACACCGGCTTCGTATAACTGATCCATAATTCTTGCCGCCCGGTTAAAGCCAATTTTAAACGCTCTCTGCAGCAGTCCGATGGACGCTTTGTCTTTGTCTATAATAAAACGGCCGGCTTCCACAAAATAATCGTCACGCACCGAACCGCCGCCTGCGCCGCCCGCAGCGGCTGCGCTTCCCATACTCTGGATCTGCTCCTGCACATCCTCCCGATAGACATTGCCGATGGCCTGATTTTTGAGAAAATCCACCACATCGCCGACTTCCTTATCGGAGACAAACGCCCCCTGTACCCGGGCCGGCTTCGAATACCCCTGCGGATAAAACAGCATATCGCCCTTGCCCAGAAGCTTCTCCGCCCCGTTCATATCCAGTATCGTCCGCGAATCCACGCCGCTCGATACGGCAAACGCAACCCGGCTCGGCATATTCGCCTTGATGAGTCCGGTGATAACGTCAACGCTTGGCCGCTGTGTGGCGATAATCAGATGAATGCCCGCCGCTCTGGCAAGCTGCGCCAGACGGCAGATCGATTCCTCCACCTCTCCCGGCGCCACCATCATCAGATCGGCCAGCTCGTCCACGATAATAACGATCTGCGGCAGTTTGGCCGGCGCATCCGGCGCACCGCCCATCGCCTCCACTTTTTTATTATACCCTTTCATATCCCGAACATTAAAGTCCGCAAACTTTTTATAGCGGTCGGTCATTTCCGCCACACCCCAGTGCAGGGCCGCCGACGCCTTTTTGGGGTCGGTGACAACCGGAATCAGCAGATGGGGAATCCCGTTATAAACACTCAGCTCCACGACTTTGGGGTCTATCATAATCATCTTCACGTCATCCGGCGAAGCCTTGTACAGAATACTCATAATCAGCGTGTTGATGCAAACACTTTTGCCGGAACCGGTGGAACCCGCAATCAGCATATGCGGCATTTTGGCAATATCCGTGACGACCGTCTTGCCCGCAATATCCTTCCCCACCGCAAACGCCAGGTTTTCCGGGAAACTCTGAAATTCTTTGCTCTCCAGCAAATCACGAAGCGCCACAAGGGAATTTTCCTTATTCGGCACTTCGATGCCGACCGCCGCCTTGCCCGGTATCGGCGCTTCGATACGAATATCCGTGGCCGCCAGATTCAGTTTAATGTCGTCCGCCAGATTGACAATCTTGCTGACTTTGACACCCGCCTCCGGCTGTAATTCATACCGCGTCACGGCGGGTCCCTGGCTGATCTCCGTCACCGTCACTTTGACGCCGAACGTCTGCAATGTCTGCTGCAGGCGCATGCCGGTTTCCTTTAACTGCCTCTCGGTATCGCCGGAACCTTTGTTGGTTCCCTTTTTCAAAAGATGGAGCGGCGGTTTCGTATATTCTTTCAGCCGTTCCGTATGCACCGGCGCGTTTTCCTGCGGCGGATGTCCTTCCTGTTTCGTCTCCCGCTCGTTAAGCGCAGCGCGGGGGCGTTCCCGCTTCGGCGGCGCAGCCGGCTCCGCCGGTACCGCAGCAGGCGCTTTTTCCGTATCCTGCACAGCCGCCTGTGCGGGTGTCTCCGGCTGATACGGTTTTACCGTCAGCTCTGTCATGGCGCCAAACCTGGCCGCCCCGGCCGCCATCGCCGTGGCCGCTCCGGCCGGTTTTGCCGCCGCAGCGAAATCCGGATGCATGTCCGCGCCGCCCGCCGCAACGGTATCCGTTTCCCCGCTGTGGTACACTTCCTGCAGATCGGCCGCCGGCTCCGCGGCATATGCCGCATCCATCCCGTCGCTCTGCTGCTCCGTATGGATGCGGATATGCTCCATGCCTGCCAGTTCTTCTTCATTCAGTACGATTTCATGCATATCATCCCGATGTGCGGATCTCCGCCTGCTTTTTCGTACGGTTTCTTCTTCGCTTTTCTCCCGCAGCGTCGTATCCACAATAACGCCCGACACTTTTTTATCCATTCGGAGAATCCGTTCCTGCTCCTCCTGCTCCTTTTGCAGCCGCAGTTCCTCCTGCCGCCTCTGCGCCTCCTCCCGTCGGCGTTCGTTTCGCTCCCGCCGCCGGGAGGAATCCTCCACCGCACTCTCATACACCTTCCGACTGCCCGCCTTCACACCGCGCAGCAGTGATTTTTCGGTTATCAGCACAATACAGATAATGGCAATCACAATCAGAACAAGTACCGTGCCTGTCCTGTCCAGAAGATGGTTCAGCAGATAAGAAAATGTTCCAAATAAAACGCCGCCGCCTTTTTTTCCGGTACTGCTGTGCTCATAGAGTGCCTTCAGATCATATTCCGTCATGCCCGAGGACGCGCCGCCGGTCATATCCAGCACAATCCCGGCCAAAAAAACAAGGATAACGCCGGCAGCCAGTTTGATTGTCGCCACGCTCTCCCCTTTATTGGCAAGGCGAAAGGCAACGGCGACAAAGATCAAAACCGGAATCGCATAAGCCGGCAGCCCGAATAAGCCAAATAAAAAATGGCTGACCGCATCGCCGACCGGACCGATCACTCCAAAATTGCACAAAAATAAAAGGACGGCTCCCGCCAGCACCACGATCAGCGAAATCTCATCCCGCATCCCGCCGTCCGCGCCGCCGCCCCTGACAGAGGCCTTACGCCCGCGCTGCTTTCCCGTATTCTGTTTTCTGCCGCTTCCTTTTCCTGCTGCCACTGTACTCACCTGTCCTGTTTCAAATTGCACATTTTTGAGTATAGCACTTTTTTCCCCCTGTGGCAATGAAATTTATATCCCGCGGTAAGGCATCCCTTACAGCAGCCGTTCCAGCTTTTCCAGATCTTCCTCTGTCGTTGACCAGCTCGTCGCAAACCGCACCGTCGTATGATCTGCGTCGTATTTTTCCCAAAAGCCGAATCTGACCTCCGCTTCCAGCTCCCGCATGCGTTCATTTTCTAAAATGATAAACTGCTGATTGGTCGGTGACTCCAGATAAAAGCGGCAGCCTTTTTTCCGGAAAATCTCTTTCAGCCCTTCCGCCATGGAAATGGCATGCCTGCTGATGTCCCAGTACAGATCATCCGTAAACAATGTGTCAAACTGGATGCCAAGCAGACGGCCCTTTGCCAGCAGTGCGCCATGGCGCTTTGCCGTTGTCAGGAAATGCGCCGGCATATTGTGGCGGGGAAAGACGACCGCCTCCCCGCACAATGCGCCGACTTTTGTGCCGCCGATATAAAACACATCACACAGTCGCGCAATGTCCGCGATCGTCATATCACTCGCACGGCTTACCAGTCCGTATCCCAGACGTGCCCCGTCCAGATACAGCGGGATATGATAAGCTGCACAGACCGCGGATATTTCTTCCAGTTCTTTTTTGGTATACAGGGTACCGTATTCCGTCGGGTGGGAAAGGTAGACCATGCCGGGAAACACCATATGCTCATGATTTTCGTCTCCGTAAAAGTCATGCAGATACCGGGTCAGCGCCGCCGGTACAATCTTGCCGTCTTTTTGCGGAATTTCCAGCACCTTATGCCCGGTACACTCAATCGCACCTGCCTCATGGACACTGACATGTCCTGTATGAGCGGCGATCACACCCTCATACTCCCGCAGCATTGCGGTAATCACGACCGCATTGGTCTGTGTCCCGCCCACCAGAAAAAACACGTCTCCGTCCGGACACCGACAGGCAGTCAGAATCTTTTGCCGGGCGCATTCACAATATTCGTCGCTTCCGTATCCCGGCAGGCATTCCCGGTTCGTCTCCGCCAGACGCTGCAATATCTTTGGATGTGCCCCTGCAATATAATCACTTTCGAATGAGATCATAACTCCTCCTGCCATACGACGCGGACTCAGCCCGCGAAGATCTGTACCCAATAGGGGTATCCGGTTTCGTCCACATAGTACCCGACACCGATTTTCGAGTAATTTCCGTTCAGAATATTTTTCCGATGCCCCTCACTGTTCATCCAGCCGTTTACAACACTCTCCGGCGTCCCGAATCCGCTCGCTATGTTCTCGCCTTTTGTGCGGATTCCGTTTCCAAACGGTATCATGTCCAATGCGCTGCTGCCGTCGGGCCTTGTATGGGAAAACTGCTGTACCAGCTCACCGGCTCTGATCTGTGCCGCCCGTGCAAGGGAATCATCCCATGCCAGTTCTCCGACCCCCATCGCTTCCCGCTCCCGGTTGCACAGTTCTCTTACCTGCCTGTCATAAGACATACTGTTAATGTCAGGTTCGGCAGGCAGACGCCCCTCCGCCTTTCCGCACAGTACATAGTGCTGGTATAAAACGGCGGCATCCGTCCCCAGTACAGCCGTCACGTCAGGATTTTCCCGCGCATAATATTCGGCATCAAATACCGTGCCGTCTTCCATTGCCACGGGCTGTGCACATGCCGTCATGCCGCACCCAAGCAAAATCAGCAGCGACATGGCAGCAGCCAGAATCTTCCTTCTCATTTCCACTCCTCCTTTGTGTTCGATGATATGGTATTATTATAAGCGCATCGCCGACAGTCTGTCCAGCACCCATATCCGATCTTTTCGGAAAATATGGGCGGCAAAATTTTTTCATAAAAATATAAATTCCTGCTTGCAAAATCCGCCCGTACCTATTATAATAACATACGTCAGCGACTTATGCCGAAATAGCTCAGTTGGTAGAGCACTTCACTCGTAATGAAGGGGTCGAGGGTTCGAGTCCCTTTTTCGGCTGTCATGTTGACAAAAAAACCACGGAATACCGAATGGATTCCGTGGTTTTTTCCGTTATTCGAAATGACGGCGTCATTTCGCCGGCTTTCTGCACATCACTGCCGGTTCCCGCCCGCATAGATTCCCGGATTGACATCCAGGACGACCCGAACCGGTCCGGCCATGGCATCCTCCCGTCTGCATACCCATTTTTCATGATGAATGCCTTCCACCGTATTGCCGTCCTCTATGACATCCCCTTCCTCATACAGATAGGCAGCCAGATTTCTCAGGAAAGGCACCACATCATCCGGATCGAGATTTTTGCAGTGAAACTGCAGATCCGGCAGGCCGATGGCCGTAAATCCCACGGTGTCGAACAAAAGCTCTTCGGTTCCCGTAATCCGGAACATACGAAGATTCAGACCGCCGTCCAGAAAATGGAAGTCACTGCGGTGCCAGTGCGGCTCCCGGTAATACGATGCGGACGTAAGCGACTGACTGTGCGGCCAGTATATGCCGATGCATTCCGGGAAAAGTTCCAGAAACAGATCCGCATACGATGCCAGAATGCCGTATTCCTCCATGCGCGGAAGCCCCGCCGCCATCATATTTCCCGCAATCAGCGAATAGCGGCAGGCAGGCAGTATGGTTTCCGCATCCGGGCAGGCATGGAAATTGGAAATGATCATTTCATCCCACAGTTCCCGGTCAAATTCTCCCATCCCGAACAGCAAGAGCTGTGAGGGAAATTCCTGCCCTTTATCTTTATAAAAAACGCTGTGATCCATCAGCGCAAAACTCAGCAGGTTTTCTTCCTTCTCCGGCATAACCGGATTGTCATGCATCACTTCCACACGGCCGAAACGCCGTTTCATCGCTTCCGTAAAAACGGAAAGCTCCGGCATCTTCACCGGTTCCGCAAACATGGGCATAAATGTATACACTGCATGCCAATGATCGGCAAACGACTCTCTCCGCTGCTGCGGATCCGGTTTTTTATCCTTCTCTCCCATCCCGGTTCTCCTTTACATGTATATCCATCTGCGGGTACGGTATCGCGATTTCGTTTTCATCCAGCGCCAGCTTGCACGCCTCCAGAACAGCCGCCCGTCCGTCCCAGTAGTCTCCGTTCAAAAACCAGCATCTGACCTGTAAAATCACCGCACTGTCTGCGAGATCTTTCACAAATACCTTTTTGTCCCGATCCTGCAAAATCCGGGGCTCCCGTTCCAGGACGCCAGTCAGCACCTCTTTTGCCTGTTTCAGATCCGCATCATAGGAAATTCCGATCATAACATCCATGCGGCGGGTTTCCACGGTCGAATAATTCGTTATATTGTTGTTGGCAAGCGAACCGTTCGGCAGCGTAATGATAACATCATCCGCCGTCTGCAGCTTCGTATAAAAGAGCTGAATCTCAATGACGGTTCCCTCCTGTCCTTTGCTGCCCTCGATAATATAATCGCCCACGACAAACGGCTTTTGCAGTAAAATCAGGACACCGCCCGCACAGTTGGAAAGGCTGCCCTGCAGAGCCAGCGCAAAGGCAACGCCGACCGAACCGAGCATGGCCATAACGCTTGTGGCATCCAGCCCAAAGCTGATCGCTATCATCAGAACCAGCAGCGCCGTCAGCCCGATTTTAATCAGGGAATCCAGAAACTGTGCCACGCCCCTGTCGGCATTCGTCCGCGACAGAGACTTATCCACCAGCCTGCGCAACAGCCGGATCAACTGCAGGCCCAGGAAAAATACCACGCCCGCCAGAAGAACCCGGATGCCAAGGCTAAGCGCCTTTTCCGGCAATTTCTCCACGAACTGCTCAATCAGCCCGATCTCGTGCTCCGTCAGGTTCAGGTCAACCCCCTGCTCCAACAGCCATTTCCACATAACCACTGTCCCTTTCCTCTATATCCGCTATATTATATTATTCCGATTTCGCCGTTTCACGTTCCGCTTTCGTTCCGGCAGCCTTTGTCGTTTTCACGGTTCTCGCCGCCTTTCCGGATTTCACGGATTTCGCCGCTTTTACGCTGCCGGCGGATTTTGCGGCTTTCACCGCTTTTGCCGCCCCGGCCGTTTTTACGGCCTTTGCCGGTTTCACAATCTTTTCCGGCTCTCCCGGCGTACAGGTGAAGATCTGTACCGACAGCGGCGCCGAACGCATGGTGATGGAATATTCGCGGTGATCGCACTCGCTTTCTTTAGCCGTTTTCACCCGGGCGTTGGTCAGGCCGCTCCCGCCGTAAATTTCCGCGTCCGTATTGAAAATTTCCTTATATTTCCCGGGAAAAGGCACACCGATTTTATGCTGATCCCATACGGTATTGGCAAAATTTTCCACGATCAGCAGTATTTCCTTCTCGTCCTTACTCTTGCGCAGGAACACAAGCATGCTCTCGTTCGCGGAAATATTATTGATCCACTCAAAGCCCTCACTCTCCGTGTCCAGTTCGTAAAGCGCCGGATGCTTGCGGTAGAAAGCGTTCAGATCCTGCATCAGTCTGTTCAGGCTGCCGTGTTCTTCATACTGCAGCAGATCCCATTCCACTTCCCGGTTCTCATTCCATTCGTCAAACTCACCGATGTCCTGCCCCATAAACAGCAATTTTTTACCCGGATGCATCATCATATGTGCAAGCGTCAGACGCATATTGGCAAACTGATCGCTGCGCTCGCCCGGCATCTTGCCGATCAGTGACGCCTTTCCGTGCACCACCTCGTCGTGGGAAAACTCCAGCATAAACTTTTCACTGTAGGCATAAATCATACTGAACGTCAGCTCCCCATGGTGATGGGAGCGGAAATAGGGATCGTATTTGATATATTCCAGATAATCGTTCATCCACCCCATATTCCATTTATAGGAAAAGCCCAGTCCGCCCTCTTTCAGCGAACCCGTCACGCGGGGCCATGCGGTCGATTCCTCCGCAATGCTGATCGCGCCTTTCCCCCGCTTTTCGATCACGGAATTCAGATGCTTTAAAAATTCCATCGCTTCCAGATTTTCGTTCCCGCCGTAAATATTCGCAACCCACTGGCCGTCCCGCTTACCGTAATCCAGATACAGCATCGAAGCCACCGCGTCGATGCGGATACCGTCGGCATGATAATTTTCAATCCAGAACAGGGCATTGGCAATCAGATAGTTGAAGACTTCGGGTCTGCCGTAATTGTAAATCAGTGTCCCCCAGTCGGGATGTGAACCCTGACGCGGGTCCTGATGCTCATACAGGCAGGTGCCGTCAAAGTTGGAAAGTCCGTAGACATCCCGCGGAAAATGTGCCGGAACCCAGTCGAGAATCACGCCGATGTCCGCCTTGTGCATCTCATTCATAAAGTACATAAAATCTTCCGGCGTGCCATACCGGGCCGTCGGTGCATAATAGCCGATTGTCTGATACCCCCAGGAGGCGTCAAAGGGATGCTCCATCACCGGCATCAACTCGATATGGGTATATCCCATCCGCTTTACATAAGCGATAATCTCCGGCGCCAGCTCCCGGTAATTCAGATACGGCAGAAATTCTTCCTCTGTCTCCTGGCCCGCTTCGGGAACCGCACGCTTAAAGGAACCCAGATACAGTTCGTAAATGCTGATCGGCGCATCCTTTTCCTGCTTTTTCCCACGCGCCGCCATCCACTTGTCGTCCTCCCATGCAAAACCGGAGATGTCCGCCGTTATGGAAGCCGTCCCCGGGCGCAGCTCCGACCGGAACGCATACGGGTCCGCCTTCAGATAGGTCAGACCGCCTTTTACCTTGATTTCAAATTTATAATTTTCGCCGACGCCCACATCCGGCAAAAACAATTCAAAGATACCGGAATCCCAGAGCCGGCGCATCTGGTGCACACGTCCGTCCCAGTGGTTAAAGTCTCCCACCACGCTCACGCGCAGTGCGCCCGGCGCCCAGACCGCAAAGTGCATACCGGCCGTACCGTTGATCGTCATCGCATGCGCGCCCAGGATTTGATATACCGTGTAATGAATGCCCGCCTGGAACTTCTCCGTATCCTTTTTCGTAATCACGGGATCAAACGCATATACTTCTTTTCTGACAATCTCCTTTTGTCCGTCATTGACCAGATAGGTGTAAGTAAAAGAAGGTTTTTCCGGCAGCAGCGCCGCGTAAAATCCCGCGCTGTCCACACACTCCATCGAATACGCCTTTGTGCCGTCGGTGCTCCGCAGTGTCACCGACTTTGCATCCGGAAAAAATGCCTGAACCAGCAGTTTGCTGCCCGCTTTATGTGCCCCCAGAAGCCTGTGCGGATCGTCGCTCTCCGAATACACGATTTCCTCTATATCCCGCCAGTTCATCAGTTTATATAATTTGTCATTCATAGTTTATTTTCCTCTCTTACTTTCTATTCCTCAATCTGATGGATCAAAAGCCCGCTCCGCAGCTTCGGTTCAAACCAGGTTGACTTGGGCGGCATCAGAAGTCCCGCATCCGAGACGGCAAACAGTTCCGAGATGGACGTGGGATACATGGCAAAAGCAACCCGGCAGTCCGTGTGCACCCGCCGCTCCAGCTCCTGCAGTCCCCGGATACCGCCCACAAAATCAATCCGCTCGTCCGTGCGCGGGTCGCCGATTCCCAGAATCGGCGTCAGCAGTTCTCTTTGCAGAACGGAAACATCCAGTTGTCCCACAGGGTCGGTGTTTTTATCATTGACCAAAACAGTCAATCTGTACCATACATCGTCCAGATACATGGTGATCTGTCCTTTTTCCGTCGGATAAACGGCTTCTCCGCCCAGTTTTTCCACGCGGAAACGCTCCGATACCTTTTCCAGAAACGCCGCAGTGTCATACCCGTTCAGATCTTTTACGACACGGTTATAGTCCATAATCATAAGCTGGTCATCCGGGAACAAAACGGAGAGAAAATAGTTAAACGCTTCCTCACCCGTATAGCCGGGATGCGATTGCCGGCGCATCGTTCCCACTTTTACGGCGGAGGCACAGCGATGGTGCCCGTCCGCGATATAGATCGCTTCCGTCCGCTTAAAATTCTCCCGGATCACCGCAATGCGGTCCGCCTCCGCGATCCGCCAGATCCGGTGCCGGATGCCGTCATCCGACACAAAATCATACAGCGCGGATTCCTGTTTCACGGCCTCCACCTGCCGGTTGATCTCCTCTGTGGAACGATATGCCAGAAAAATCGGCCCTGTCTGGGCGCTGCATCTGTCCACATGCCGGATGCGGTCTTCTTCCTTTTCCGCCCGCGTGTTCTCATGCTTTTTAATCACCCGATTTTCATAGTCATCCACACTGGCACAGGCCGCGATTCCTGTCTGTACGCGCCCGTCCATCGTCAGCTCATATATGTAATAACAGGGGACGTCCTCCCTGATAAACTGTCCCTTTTCCAGCATTTCATATAGAAGCTCTCTCGCCTTCGTGTAAACGCAGTCATCATACAGATCGGTTCCCTCCGGAAACTGCGTCTCGGCCCGGTCTATCCGCAGAAAAGACAACGGATTTTTCTCCGTTTCTTCCCGTGCCTCTTTTCGGTTGTATACGTCATAGGGAAGTGCAGCGATCCGTGACTCCAGTCCCGCCCGGGGCCGAACCGCATGAAAAGGTCTGACATCTGCCATCTGTTATCCTCACATTCTTTGGTCTTTATTCGATCAGTAATATCTGTCTTACCGTTACTTTATTTTATCAAATCACAGAGACGAATACAATTCGTTTTTGACAGAAAAAATATTAGATGATATGATTTATGAAACATTATGATTCTGCCACAGACATTCAGGAAAGGAAACGAGAGAAATGACAAAAGAACAGGAAGCCATGTTACAACGCATCAACCGCTACGCCGAGCAGATTATGCCGGATATTGACCCGCAAAAGACACCGATCTCCGTCCAGTTGGAAAATCTGAAACCGATTATGGAAACGATCGCCAGCGAGCAAAAACGCCCGATTGAAGATATTTTTATTGAATATATGGATCTCGCCAGCGAATTTTCCGTTCAGAAAGCGGCACAGTTTAAGGAAGACTATCTGGATTTTGATATGGTGCAGGATGATATTTATAAATCCCATTAGCATACCGCTACGGCGCGGCTGCCCGGATACCTGCCGCTTAGCGGCCCGCCGCAGACACATGTCTGCCCACTTCATAAATCTCCCACAGCGATTTCCCCATATATTACAAAAACAGGAGCAAAGGATTGAACACCCTGCCCCTGTGATTGGAATCTGTTTTACTGTTGTATTCTTATTTTACAACCCGCACACGGAATACGCCTTCGATCGCTTCCAGCGTACGGATAATTTCCTCTGTCACCGGTGTCTCCACATCGATCATCGTATAAGCCACATCCTTTTTGGACTTATTGGTCAGATCGGAAATGTTGATACCGTTATTGCCAAGCGCCGTTGTAAATTTCGCAATCATATTGGTAATATTTTTATGGAAGATCGCAATCCGCCCCGCCTTGTCACAGACACCCATATCGCAGTTCGGATAGTTTACACTGTTACGGATATTGCCGTTTTCCAGATATTCCATCAGCTCTTTTACCGCCATTTTCGCGCAGTTATCTTCGGATTCCTCTGTGGAAGCGCCGAGATGCGGGATGACAATACAGCCTTCCTGCCCCGCCGTAGTCGGATTGGCAAAATCGGTTACATACTTGCGGACTTTGCCGGATTTGACTGCCGCAAGCACCGCTTCCTCGTCTGCCAGCAGATCTCTCGCAAAGTTGAGCAAAATAACGCCGTCTTTCATCTTATCCAGCGCTTCCCGGTTAATCATACCCTTTGTGGCGTCCATCAACGGTACATGGATGGTGATAATATCACACTCCGCATAGATCTCATCGACATTGAGCACATGTCTGACATCCCGGCTCAGATTCCAAGCCGCATCGACCGATACATACGGGTCATAGCCGTACACTTCCATGCCGAGATGCTTCGCCGCATTGGCCACCCGCACACCGATCGCACCCAGGCCGATGATACCGAGCTTTTTATTTTCAATCTCGGTCCCGGCGAATTTCTTTTTCTCCTTTTCCGCATCCTTGGAGATATTGGGATTATCCGTCTGCGATTTCACCCATTCGATACCGCCGACAACATCGCGGGAAGCAAGCAGCATCCCGGCGATCACCAGTTCCTTAACGCCATTGGCATTGGCTCCCGGCGTATTGAAGACGACGATTCCTTTTTCCGCGCACTGATCGAGCGGAATATTGTTGACCCCCGCACCGGCCCTTGCAACCGCCAGCAGCTTGTCGGAAAGCTCCAGTTCATGCATGGATGCACTTCTGACAAGGATGCCTTCCGCCTCTCCGATCTCCTTTGTCTCCGTAAATCCTTCCCGGAAACGGTCAAGCCCCACTCTGGCAATGGGATTTAAGCAATAATAGCGAAACATTATGCATTCTCCTTTTCAAACTTTTTCATAAATGCCACAAGCGCCTCCACGCCTTCTATGGGCATGGCGTTATAAATGCTGGCGCGCATGCCGCCGACGCTTCTGTGGCCTTTGAGATTTTCAAAGCCTGCCGCTTTGGCCTCTTTGACAAATTTGGCGTCCAGTTCCTCGCTTCCGGTCACAAAAGGCACATTCATCAGCGAGCGGTCTTTTTTCTCCACCGTTCCTTTGAACAGGCTGCTTTCATCCAGATAGTCATAGAGTATTTTCGCTTTCTTTTCATTCCGCTCTTTCATGGCGGTCAGACCGCCCATCTTTTTAATCCATTTGAAAACTTTGCCGCAGATATAGATTCCGTATGCAGGCGGCGTGTTGTACAGGGAATCCGCATCCGCATGGGTTTTATAGCGCAGCATGGTGGGCGTGCCCGCAAGCACATCCTCCGTAATCAGGTCTTCGCGGATTATCACGATCACGACACCGGCCGGCCCGATATTTTTCTGTACACCGCCATAGATTACGCCGTATTTTTCCACGTCCACCGGCTCCGATAAAAAGCAGGAAGATACGTCCGCCACCAGCGTCTTTCCTTTTGTATTCGGCAGTTCTTTGTATTTTGTTCCGTAAATCGTATTGTTTTCACATATGTAGACATAATCCGCATCCTCGGATACAGGCAGATCAGAGCAGTCGGGAATATAGGAAAAGGTTTTATCCTCGCTTGTCGCAATCTTGTTCGCCTTACCGTACAGACACGCCTCCTGGTATGCTTTCTTGGCCCACTGGCCCGTCACGATATAGTCCGCCGTCCCGTTCTTCATCAGATTCATGGGAATCATTGCAAACTGCTGACTGGCGCCGCCCTGCAGAAACAGTACCTTATAATTATCAGGAATCTTCATCAGTTCACGCAGATCCGCTTCCGCCTCTTTTATAATCGTGTCGAAAGCTTTGGAACGGTGACTCATCTCCATAACTGACATGCCGGTTCCTCTGTAATCCAGCATTTCCTCCGCTGCTTCTTTCAAAACTTCTTCAGGCAGAACCGCCGGTCCCGCTGAAAAATTATACACTCTGGACATGAATCTTCCTCCTCAAAATCATATTGTCAAAACCTACAAATTTTATTGTAACGTCATTGCGGCAGAACGTCAATGTTTTTATTGGCAGATACAGGGCAGCAGCATATCCAAAAAGCTGCCGCCAAGTCCAGAGCATCGGGCGCGAAACGTCCCGGCACGGGCGTCTGTCCGCCGATCGCATCCAATGTCAGACCGTCAGATCGTCCCCGTCAAAAACCTCGCTGATGGCAGCTCCCGGCGATACCATGGGGAATACCTTATCGTCTTTCGGGATCACACACTCAATCACAACCGGCGCCTGCGCCGCGACAGCCTCCGCAATCGCCCCGGCCACTTCCTCTTTTTTCGTAACGCGGATGGCTTTACAGCCAAGTCCTTCCGAAACCTTGCAGAAATCAACTTTGTCTTCCAGTATCGTCTGAGAGTACCGCTGTCCGTAAAACAATGTCTGCCACTGGCGCACCATACCGAGCACATGGTTGTTGATAACGACCTGAATAATCGGAATCTGATAACGGCTCGCCGTCGCCAACTCGTTCATATTCATACGAAAACACCCGTCACCCGCAATATTGATGCATACCTTGTCCGGACGCCCCGTTTTCGCGCCGATGCAGGCGCCCAGACCATATCCCATCGTTCCCAAACCACCGGATGAGAGGAACGTTCTCGGTTCGGTGTATTTATAATACTGTGCCGCCCACATCTGATGCTGTCCCACATCCGTGGTAATAATCGCCCCGCCTTCCGTAATCCGGTCGATTTCTTCTATTATATAAGGACAGGAAAGCTGACTCGTATCATATTTCAGCGGGAATTTTTCTTTCAGTTCCCGGATATGTGCATGCCATTCAGGATGACTGATCGGGTCAATCCTCTCGTTTAATATTATGAGCACTTCTCTCAGATCTCCGACAACGGATCTGTCCGTGCGAATGTTTTTATTGATCTCTGCGGCATCAATATCGATATGCAGCACTTTGGCCTTTGCGGCAAATTTCTGTGCATTGCCTACGACACGATCGGAAAATCTCGCCCCCAGAGCAATCAGCAGATCGCATTCGCTGACTCCCAGATTGGAAGTTTTGGTGCCGTGCATGCCGATCATACCCGTATACATCTCGTCTTTGCCGTCAAAAGCGCCTTTTCCCATCAGGGTGTCACAGACCGGCGCGTCGATCTTTTTCGCAAATTCCCGTACCTCCCGGCAGGCGCCCGAGATAATTGCCCCGCCGCCCAGATAGATATAGGGACGCTCCGCTTTGCGAATCAGTTCCAGAGCCGCCGCAATATCATCCTCTGTATATTTTACGGAAGAAGGAAGCGCTTTCGGCGCCTCCGGTTCATATTCATATGTTGCCGCGGTCACATCTTTTGTAATATCGACAAGCACCGGACCGGGACGCCCCGACCGGGCAATACAGAACGCCTTGCGGATCGTATCCGCCAGAATGGAAATGTCCTTTACGATATAGCCATGTTTGGTGATCGGCATGGTAACGCCCGCAATATCCACCTCCTGAAAGGTGTCCTTGCCGAGCAGCGGCAGATTCACATTGGCCGTGATCGCCACCATGGGAACGCTGTCCATGTAGGCAGTGGCAATTCCCGTCACCAGATTGGTCGCGCCGGGGCCGCTTGTGGCCATGCAGACGCCGACTTTTCCGGTCGCCCGCGCATAGCCGTCCGCCGCATGTGCGGCGCCCTGCTCATGTGATGTCAGAATATGCCTGATCTCTTTTTGCTGATAAAGCGCATCATAGATATTTAAAATGGTGCCGCCCGGATACCCGAATACGGTATCCACACCCTGCTCCTTCAAGCAGGCGATTACGATTTCCGCACCTGTCAACTGCATATGGTTTCCTCCTCCCGGTTGTTTGTTATGCTATTTCCGGATTTCCAGTATCGCACCCCGGTTGCCGCTTGTCACCATCTCCCGGTATCGTGCCAGATAGCCCGTAGTCACCTTTGGCTCTCTCGGTTTCCAGTTTTTTCTTCTCTCTTCCAGTACCGCATCCGATACCCTGACATCCAGCGAATTTTCCGGAATATTAATACTGATTATGTCTCCCTCTTCCACCAGTGCGATCGGGCCGCCCACGGCAGCTTCCGGTGAGACATGACCGATCGAGGCACCGCGAGATGCCCCGGAAAAACGGCCGTCCGTAATCAGCGCCACGCTGGATCCAAGTCCCATACCGGCAATCGCCGAGGTCGGATTCAGCATTTCCCGCATGCCCGGGCCGCCCTTCGGGCCCTCGTAGCGGATCACCACCACATCCCCTTCCCGTATCCGGCCGCCGGTTATCGCCGCAATCGCATCTTCCTCACAGTCAAATACCCGCGCCGGCCCTTCATGTACCATCATCTCCGGTACAACGGCGGAACGCTTCACCACACCGGAATCCGGCGCCAGATTTCCCTTCAGCACCGCAATGCCGCCGGTCTCGGAATACGGGTTCTCAACCGGGCGGATCACTTCCGGATCACGATTCACACAGCCCTTTATATTTTCTCCCACAGTCCTGCCCGTAACGGTGAGCAGATCCGTGTACAGCAAATCTTTTTTCGTCAGCTCGTTCATAACGGCGTATACGCCGCCGGCTTCGTTCAGATCTTCCATATAGGTGGGGCCGGCCGGCGCAAGATGACACAGATTGGGCGTTTTCGCCGACAGCGCATTGGCGATGTCCAGATCCAGCGCCACGCCCGCTTCATGTGCGATCGCCGGCAGATGCAGCATGGAGTTTGTCGAACATCCGAGCGCCATATCCACGGTCAGCGCATTCAGAAACGCCTTTTCGGTCATAATGTCACGGGGCTTTATGTCTTTTTCCACCAGTTCCATGATCTGCATACCGGCATGTTTCGCCAGGCGGATACGCTCGGAATATACGGCGGGAACGGTGCCGTTTCCTTTCAGTCCCATGCCGAGCGCTTCGGTCAGACAATTCATTGAATTGGCCGTATACATACCGGAGCAGGAACCGCAGGTCGGGCACACCTTTTCTTCAAATTCATCGAGTTCTTCCCGGGTCATCGTTCCCGCTGCCACACTGCCCACCGCTTCAAACATGGAAGACAGACTTCTCTTTTGTCCCTTTACCCGTCCGGCCAGCATCGGTCCGCCGGAGACAAAAATCGTGGGAATATTGACTCTGGCCGCCGCCATCAAAAGTCCCGGCACATTTTTATCACAGTTGGGTACACATACAAGGCCGTCAAAGCCGTGCGCCAGTGCCATACATTCCGTGCTGTCCGCGATCAGATCTCTTGTCACCAGCGAATACTTCATACCGATATGCCCCATGGCAATCCCGTCGCATACCGCAATCGCCGGAAATACCACCGGCGTACCGCCGGCCATGGCAACTCCCATTTTCACCGCCTCTACGATCTTGTCCAGGTTCATATGTCCCGGAACGATCTCATTATAGGAGCTGACAATTCCGATCAGCGGCCGCTCCCGCTCTTCCTTTGTATAACCCAATGCATTGAACAGACTCCTGTGCGGCGCCTGCTGTACTCCCTTTTTTACCGAATCACTTCTCATCTGTCTCCTCCTGCTTTATTGCTGTCTGATATGTTCCGCAATCAGCCGCCCCATCTCACTGCAGCCTGCCCGTCTGCATCCTTCCGACATAATGTCCGCCGTACGCCATCCTTCCTGCAGGACCGCCTTGACTGCTCTGTCGACGGCATCCGCTTCTTTGTCCAGATCAAAGCTGTAACGGAGCATCATCGATGCGGAAAGAATGGTGGCAATGGGATTGGCAATATCCTGTCCCGCAATATCCGGCGCCGAACCATGGCTCGGCTCATACAGCCCGAATTTTGTATCGTTAAGGCTTGCAGACGCCAGCATACCGATGGAGCCTGTCACCATACTGGCTTCATCCGACAAGATATCTCCGAACATATTTTCCGTTAAAATCACGTCAAACTGCGCCGGATCTCTGACAAGCTGCATTGCACAGTTGTCCACCAGCATATGGGAGAGCGTCACGTCGGGATATTCCCCGGCAACTTCATTCACCACCGCGCGCCACAGTCTGGAAGAGTCGAGCACATTGGCCTTATCGACACTTGTCACCTTTTTTCTGCGCTTACGCGCAATTTCAAAACCCTTTATCGCGATCCTGCGGATTTCCTCTTCACTGTAAGTCAGTGTATCGACCGCATGACGCATACCGTTTTCCGTATAGGTTTTCCGTTCCCCGAAATACAGGCCGCCCGTCAGCTCCCGCATAATCAGCATGTCAAAGCCGCCCTGCCTTACTTCCGAACACAGCGGACACGCATCCGCCAGTTCTTCATACAAAACGGCCGGACGCAGATTGGCAAACAGGTTCAGCGCCTTACGGATTTTTAACAGCCCCGCCTCCGGGCGCTTATCCGGCGGAAGCTGATACCACGGAGATTTGGTCGTATCACCGCCGATAGACCCCATCAGGACCGCATCCGCAGCCCTGGCATCCGCAATCGCCTCATCCGTGAGCGGTATCCCGTGTACGTCGATGGACGCACCGCCCATCAGGACGTCCTGATATGTAATCTCATGTCCGTAAATATCCGCAACGCTGTCCAGCACGGCTCTCGCCTGTGCCACAATTTCCGGGCCGATTCCGTCCCCCGGTATGCAAACAATATTCATCTTCATATCCATACACTCCTGCTTTTTACATATTTCATATAGTGTAACATAAATAAAAAGGTCTTAACAATGCATAATATTCATAGATTTTATAACCTGTGGTTATGTGCCCGCAATCCGGCCCGTGACATTAATTCCAGCGCCGGAATACCACGATCTCGGCATCCCTTTCCTCCCCGCTCTCCGTGTAATAAAAAGCTTCGGATATTACCATCCAAAGCTTTTATCGCATAACATTCAAATCCGTTTACAATCGCCGGCATTTATGACTCAAACGCCTTTTCCACCTGCGCAATCGCAGTTTTCTGCATGGGAATACGGCAGTTTCTGTTATTGCCAAATTCCACAATCACCGTATCGTCCGTAATATCAATTACGACACCGTAAAATCCGCTGCTTGTCAGAATGCTGTCACCGATTTCCAGCGCGGAAAGCATGGCGCTCATGCGCTTTTGCTCCTTCTTCTGAGGACGGACCATAATAAAATACATAAATCCGATCAAAAGCACTACATAAACTACCATAATCATTCCCGAACCGCCGACGCCTGCATCTGCCGCCAATAAAATTCCCATTCTAATTTTCCTCCTAATCAAAATTCAAACCTAACGAATATCATACCGAAAAACGGACAATTCAGCAAGTCTTTTCTCAAAAAACCTTACTGCTCCATATTTTCCAGCTTTTTCTTTTTATAAGCGGCAAACTGCCCCGCCTCCAGCGCATCGCGGATCTCACGCATCATGGTATTGTAAAAATAAAGATTGTGCAGCACACACAGCCGCATGCCAAGCATCTCCTTCGCCTTCAGCAAATGCCGGATATAAGCTCTCGAATACCGCCTGCAGGCAGGACATCCGCATCCTTCTTCGACAGGGGCCATATCGCTTTCATACTTTGCATTAAAAAGGTTTAATTTCCCCCGGTTTGTATAGACATGTCCGTGGCGGCCGTTGCGGGAGGGATACACACAGTCAAAAAAGTCCACACCGCGCTCCACGCCCTCGAGAATATTGGCCGGCGTCCCCACACCCATCAGATAAACCGGTTTTTCTGCCGGCAGATGGGGAATCGTCTCCTCTAACACATGATACATCTCCTCATGTGTCTCCCCTACCGCAAGGCCGCCCAGCGCATATCCGTCCAGTTCCAGCTCCGCAATCCGTCTGGCATGCTCCACCCGAATGTCGTCGAATACCGCTCCCTGATTGATGCCGAACAAAAGCTGCCGTCGGTTCAGCGTATCCTCCAGTCCGTTCAGTCTCGCCATTTCCGCCTTACAGCGGACAAGCCATCTGGTCGTACGGTCTACGGACGCCTGTACATAGGCGCGGTCGGCCCGGCTTGACGGGCATTCGTCAAACGCCATGGCAATGGTGGATGCCAGATTCGACTGAATCTGCATGCTCTCCTCCGGTCCCATAAAGATCTTTCTGCCATCGACATGGGACTGAAAGTAAACCCCTTCTTCCCGAATCTTGCGCAGCCCCGCGAGGGAAAATACCTGAAACCCGCCCGAATCGGTCAGAATCGGTTTCTCCCACGACATAAATCTGTGCAGACCGCCGAGTTCCCGAATCAGCCTGTCCCCCGGCCGCACATGCAGATGATACGTATTCGAAAGTTCCACCAGTGTCCCGATCTGCTCCAGATCTTCCGTGGAAACGGCCCCTTTGATGGCTGCCGCCGTACCCACGTTCATAAATACGGGCGTCTGAATCACCCCGTGCACCGTATGCAGTTCGCCCCGTCTGGCACGGCCCTCCCGTGCGAGCAGACGAAAATATAATTTCTCCATATTGTTTACAGACTGTCCACAAACTCTTCCAGACAGATTCCTTTCTCTCTCATAACGGCTGCCGCCTCTTTTCCCACATAGCGGAAATGCCACGGCTCATATTCAATGCCGGTTATGTATTCTTTTCCCATGGGATAACGCAGGGTAAAGCCGTATTCGTGGCTGTGTTCCTGCAGCCACCGGCCCGCCTCCGTCTCACCGAATCCCTCGTTCAGGGAGTAATAGGTATTGCAGACAATATCAAGGGCAAGACCGATCTGATGCTCGCTCGCCCCCGGCACCGTCACCGCCTGCGAAGAAAATTTATAGGCATCCATATAGCTCATGCCCTTTTCCATATACGCTTCCACCTTCCGGTCAAACAGCACCTTCTGCCGGTTTAAATCCCGGTACGGGGAACAGATAACCAGATAAATGCCGTCATCCTTCGCCGCCTGCAGCATGGCCAGCAGATCGTCTATGATCCGCGCGTCGCATTTCATGCTGCCCTTGATCGTCCCCAGTTCAAATGCATAGTCCTCCGGGATCGGATGCTGCTTGTTAATCAGCAGGAGACGCCAGTCATCTTTGTCAAATACTGTGCTCCCGGTTTCCGTCTGTCCGGCTTCCCGAATCTCCTCCGCAGCCGTACCGCTGTCCTCCAAAATCTCATCCAGCGTATACTTGTCTATGTCTTCCATATTTTCCAGCTCCGTATCCTCGTAGCCGTCCAATACATCCGCATCGTCGAGCAGCTCTACCTCCGCCGTCTGCGCTGTCACCGCGATCGCCTCCTGCGCATCCCTCCCGGGGAACATACTTCCCCCATGTTCCATATCCGGCGCCGCATACGACAGTTCCCGGTCCTGAAAAACCGGAAACGAAAAACTGCTGCTCAGGATAAAAAACAGGAATGCGGCAAGCAGACAGGTATATTTTTTTCCATGTGCCGCCACATACGCAAACACGCCGTTATAAACTGCGGCAGCAGCCCACAGGGGCCGTTGCCACAGACAACACCGCTTCTGCCTGTTTCGCTTCTCTTTCGTGTTTCCCTTCATGATCGTTCCTCATAATCCGTAACCTTTACCGGATTATCTTAACACAGAATGCAGGGCATGCTCAATCCTTTTTTGTAAAACGGCCGATTATAATGGCCGGAGCGCCCGATCCCCCGTATAAAAGTCCGTCACCGCATCCATCCGCACATGCATATTCTCAAACAGCAGATCCACAATCGTCAGCGCCGCCATTGCTTCCACCACCACCACTGCCCGCGGAACGATCACCGGGTCGTGCCGTCCCCGGATTTCCAGTGCAATATTGTCTCCCGCCCGATTGACCGTCTCCTGTCTGCGGAAAATAGACGGCGTCGGTTTGAGATACGCGCGCAGTAAAATTGTCGAACCGTCGCTCATGCCGCCGAGAATGCCGCCTGCATGGTTTGTCTTTTTTGTAATGTTTCCGTCACGGCTGACAAACGCATCGTTGTTTTCGGAGCCCCTTGCCTGTGCCGCCCGGAAACCGTCTCCGATCTCCACCGCTTTCACCGCACCGATCGAAAAAACGGCTTTTCCCAGATTGGCGTCCAGCTTGTCAAAAACCGTCTCTCCGATGCCGGCTGGCATGCCGCCGATCCGGCATTCGATGACGCCGCCCGAGGAATCTTTCTCCTCCATACACGATTTTAAATAGGCTTCCGCCTCCCGGCTGGCCGTATAATCCGGCATGGCCGTCGGCGTCTTCAAAATGGCTTCCCGGTCAAACCGTTCCTCCGATATGGCGACGGGGCCGATGGCCTTCGTATAGGCGCACAGCGTAATCCCCATCGTCCCCAGAATTTTCGCCGCAATGGCGCCTGCCGCCACCCGGCCCACGGTCTCTCTGGCGGAAGAACGCCCGCCGCCCCGGTAATCCCGAAAGCCGTACTTTTTCTCAAACGTATAATCCGCATGGCCGGGACGGTAACAGGAGGCGATCTCGCCGTAGTCCCCGGATCGCTGTGAAGTATTTTCCACCGTCAGAGAAATGGGGGTTCCGGTCGTCCGCCCCTCAAAAACACCGGAGAGAATCCGTACCGCATCCGCCTCCCTGCGCGGTGTCGCAATCGCCGTCTGCCCCGGCTTCCTTCTGTCCAGCCATACCTGAATATCCGCTTCCGCCAAGGGCAGCCCCGCAGGGCAGCCGTCGATCACCACGCCCAGAGCCGGGCCGTGCGATTCTCCCCATGTTGTAATCGTAAAACTTTTCCCGAAAATGGAACCTGCCATAATGTTCTCCCTTTCTCTCCGAAACAAAACAGGGATACTCTTTCGCAAGCATCCCTGTTATTCTCTGTTTAATTATTAATCAGCTTATCCTCGTCGCTCCAGCTATACAGCTTTCTGATTTCTTCCCCGATCACTTCCGACGGATGCTCGGAAGCCAGCTTTCTCATAGCACGGAAATGAACCTGTTTTCCTGCGGAAGACATATCCAGCAGAAACTCTTTTGCAAACGTACCGTCCTGAATATCGGACAGAATCTTCTTCATCGCCTTTTTCGTCTCTTCCGTAATAATCTTCGGCCCGGTAATATAATCGCCGTATTCTGCCGTGTTGGAAATGGAGTAACGCATACCGGAAAAACCGGACTGATAGATCAGATCGACTATGAGCTTCATCTCATGGATACACTCAAAGTATGCGTTTCTCGGATCATAACCCGCTTCCACCAGTGTCTCAAAGCCTGCCTGCATCAGCGCACACACGCCGCCGCACAATACCGCCTGCTCGCCGAAAAGATCCGTCTCTGTCTCCGTGCGGAAGGTTGTCTCCAGGACACCGGCGCGCGCGCCGCCGATCCCCAACGCATAGGCAAGCGCCAGATCCTTTGCCTTACCCGTATAATCCTGTTCCACAGCGATCAGACAGGGAACCCCTTTGCCTTCCTGATATTCGCTTCTTACCGTATGGCCCGGCCCCTTGGGAGCAATCATCGTAACGTCCACATTGGCAGGCGGTACGATACAGCCGAAGTGGATATTAAAGCCATGGGCAAACATGAGCATATTGCCCTCTTCCAGATTCGGTTCAATATCATTGCGATAGAGATCAGCCTGTTTCTCATCATTAATCAGAATCATAATGATGTCCGCCCGTTTCGCCGCTTCCGCAGCCGTAAATACTTCAAACCCCTGCTCCTGCGCCTTCTTCCACGATCTGGAGCCTTCATAAAGGCCGATAATAACATGACAGCCCGATTCCTTCAGATTCAGCGCATGGGCGTGCCCCTGGCTGCCGTATCCGATTACCGCAATCGTCTTGCCTTCCAGCAGGGAAATATTACAGTCTTCCTGATAATAAATATTTGCCATCGTTCCATTCCTCCATTGTTTTGGTTTCTTACCGGTATAAAGGAAACCTCCCCTTATGCCTCAGTCCTTAAAGTATACCACGTTTTCCACACCGCGACCCAGACCTGCGATACCTGTTCTGGCAAGTTCCAGTATCTCGTAACCTTCCAGCAGATTCAGAAAGGCTTCTATCTTTTCCTGATTTCCCGTCAATTCGATCGTCAGGCTTTCCGCGCAGACATCGATAATCTTCGCGCGGAAAATATCCGTCACGCTGATAACGCCTTCCCGCTGCGCGGCCGTTGCAGCCACTTTAATCAGCGCCAGTTCCCGGTACACACTGTTCTCCGGCCTCAGTTCCCGGATGTCCCGGACATCGACCAGCTTTTCAACCTGTTTCTCAATCTGATCCAGAATCTCATCATCCCCGCTCGCCACAATGGTAATCCGGGTAAAACGCGGATCGGCGGTAACGCCCGCGGTAATGCTCTCGATATTATAGCCCCGCCTTGAGAAAAGACCTGAAATACGGCTCAAAACACCTGAGGTGTTGTCAACCAGAAGTTGAAATACTTTCTTATGCATAATCCACTTCCTTTATTCTTTTATCGACATACACATGACTGTCATGGAAAGACAGGCATGCCTCATGCTACCCATTTTAACAACAAACAATTTTTCTGTCAATGTATGCGTTGGAGGAATGTCTGCCATAAATATAAGTTATGAGGCTCGAAAATACCTCGCCAAGTGCTCACGCATCGCATTTGGGCAGCGCCAGGGTTCCTGTGCGGGCAACTTCGACGATGCTGATGGAGGCCAGCAGGGTAATCAGCAGCGCCGTCCGCTCCGGGACATCGCAGATCTGAATCATCATCTGGTTTTTGGACATATCCACGATCTGCGCTTTCATAATTTCGCATGTCTCCATAATGTCCCGCCGGTTTCCTTTATTGAACTTGACTTTTACCAGCATCAGCTCCCGGCTGATGCTCTGGGATTCGTCAAATGTCTTGATTTTGATAATGTCCAGCTTTTTGTTCAACTGTTTCTCGATCTGTTCAATCGTGCGTTCGTCGCCGCTGCTGACAATCGTCATGCAGGAAACCGCCGGATCATCGGTCTCTCCCACGGCAAGACTGTCAATATTAAAATTTCTGCGGGAAAACAGGCCGGCGACCTTACACAATACGCCGGAACGGTTTTCCACCAGAACAGAATAAATTCTTTTCATACTGCGCTCCTCCTATTTTACCAGATCCATGGGGTCGATCAGACATTCCATCAGCATGGAAGCATCCTCCCGCAGAAATGTCTCGATTGCCTCCTGCGCACCGTTCATGTCCGCAAGACGGACAAACGGCAGGTCATAAGCGGCCGCCAGTTTTTCCAGATCGGGACTTCCCGACAGATCCACCACAGAATAGCGGTCCTGATAGGTGTAATGCTGGTACTCCCGCACCATCCCCAGATAATTGTTTTTCAGCACGACAATCTTAACCGGAATGTTATGCTGCCGCATCGTCGCCAGCTCCATCATGGACATCTGGAAGGAACCGTCACCGCACACGGCGATAACCTGTCTGGAAGGGTCTCCCAGTTTTGCTCCCATCGCTGCCGGAATGGAATATCCCATCGTTCCCATGCCGCCGGAGGTAAGAAAACGTCCCTTCCGCACAATGTGATAGCCGCATGACCAAATCTGATTCTGTCCCACATCCGCCACATAGATGCCGTCCTCCTGCATCGTTTCCGAGAGCATACGGATAAAGGCAGCCGGATCCACATAGGCAGGATTCGGACGCCGTTTCGGTTCCATCTGCTGCCGGTAACCGTCCAGCACGCGAACCCAGTCCTCATACCCGCCGGAAAGCTCCTGGCCGGCAAACTCCTGAAAAATATGTTTCAGATCACCGACAAGCGGAATGGTCGGTCCCACATTTTTCCCGATCTCCGCCGGGTCCACATCGATATGTACCAACACCTTATTTTCCGTAATCAGATCGGGCTGGCTGACTGCCCGGTCGGCCACACGTGCGCCGGCCATAATCAGCATGTCCGACTCATTCATCGCCCGGTTGGCAAACGGCTTTCCGTTATTGCCAACCATGCCGTAATACATCGGATGCCGCGTCGGCATAACACCGATTCCCATCATCGTGGAAACGACCGGAATCCGGTATTTCTCCACAAACGCCCGCAGTTCCTCCCGCGCGCCGCTCAGCAGCACACCGCCGCCCGCACAGATAATGGGCCGTTTTGCCTTCTCCAGTTCCCGGATCACCTTCTGAATCTGCACGACATGCCCCTTTACCGTGGGCTTGTAAGTCCGCAGATTGACTTCCTCCGGGTATTTAAACCGGGAAAGCGACGCGTTCTGAATGTCGATCGGCACATCGATCAGCACCGGCCCTCTGCGCCCTGTGGATGCGATGTGAAACGCTTCTTTGAAAATCCGGGGAATATCGTTTACATTTCTGACCAGATAGCTGTATTTCACAAACGATTCCGCAGCGCCCGTGACATCCGCCTCCTGAAACACATCGGAACCGATCAGTTCACTGTTGACCTGCCCGGTAATGCAAACCAGAGGAATGCTGTCGGCAAAGGCCGTGGCAATCCCGGTCAGCAGATTGGTTGCGCCGGGACCGCTTGTCACCGCACACACACCCACTTTTCCCGTCACTCTGGCAAGTCCGCTTGCGGCATGCGCCGCATTCTGTTCCGTCCGAATTAAAATGCTCCGAACGCAAGACTGTAAGATACTGTTATAAAAAGGGCAAATCGCCACACCCGGATAGCCAAAGACCGTATCCACGCCCTCCGCTTCCAGGCATTTGATAATTGCATCCGCTCCTGTCATCGTCTTCTCTCCTGTCTGTTTTCGTTATGGCCGCGTCCCGGCCCTATAATCCCAAGATTTCCCGCGTCAGCCGGACTGCCCCGGCCGCGTCGGCAGAATATCCGTCCGCACCGATCTCATCCGCATAATCCTGCGTAATAACCGCACCGCCGATAATCACCCGTGCCTTACATCCCTGCTCTCTCGCATATGCGATCACATGGCGCATCTCCTGCATCGTCGTCGTCATCAGGGCGGACAGGGCTATGATGCTGGCATGATGTTCCATCGCCGCTTCCACAATCGTCTCCCGGGGCACATCCTTCCCCAGATCGATCACATGAAATCCGTGGTTTTTCAGCATCAGCGCCACGAGGTTTTTGCCGATGTCATGAATATCGCCTTTTACCGTCGCTATGACAATCGTCGGCAGTGCCGCCTTTTCGCCCGCCTGCATCAGCATCGGCTCCAGATATTCGATTGCCAGCTTCATCGCCTCCGCTCCGGCAATCAACTGGGGCAGAAAATATTTTCCGCTGTCAAACAGCTCTCCCACATCGTTGATGCCGGGCAGCAACGCTTCGTCCAGAATTTCCCGCGCCTGCCTGCCCGTTCCGACGGCTGTTTTCACCAGTTCCGTGATATTCCTTTTGTTGCCTTTTAAAACGGCCTCTTTTACCTGCCCGAGAATATCCGTCTCCCCTGCGCTGCCGGCGGTATCCGCCTGTGCGGCGCCGCTTTTTTGCATACTGCCCTTCGCGGCAGATACGCCCGTCTGCACACCCCGTTCGGGCTGCGCCGCCTTCCATTCACCGACGCGCTCGATATAGCGGATGTCCGCTCCTTCTTTATGCAGCAGCAGATCGGCCGCCAGCGCGCAGTTCACGAGCAGGTCCTGCGAGGGATTGGCAATGGCCATCGTCAGTCCCGCCTGTATGGCCATCGTTAAAAACGCCGTATTGACAAAACCGCGCTCCGGCAGTCCAAAGGAAATATTGGACAGGCCGCATATCGTCGCCAGTCCGTTTGCCTTGCAGTAACGTATCGTTTCCAGCGTATCCAGCGCCGCCTGCGGATTGGCGCCCACCGTGGCCACCAGCCCGTCCACGATTATGTCTTCCTTATCCATGCCCAGCTCACAGGCACGGCGGACGATCCGCTCGATAATCCCGATCTTTTCCTGCTGATCCTTGGGCAGTCCCCTATCCGACAGGGGCAGCAGGATAAACATCGCACCGTATTTTTTTGCCAATGGCAGCAGTTTTTCACATTTTTCCGCTTCCAGAGAAACGGAGTTAATCAGCGCACGCCCCGGATAACGCCGCAGCGCCGCTTCCAGCACATCCACATGGCTGGAATCAATCGAAAGGGGCAGTGATGTCACGCCCGAAACCTCGGCAATGGCCTGCAGCATCATCGCTTTTTCATCAATACCGCTCATACCCATATTGATGTCCAGTATGCCCGCACCGCACGCCTCCTGCTCCTGCGCAAAGGTAAGCGCCAGATCCAGACTGCCTTCCCGCAGCTGCGCCTGCAGCTTTTTCTTTCCCGTCGGGTTGATCCGCTCTCCTACAATAATAAAGGGATCATCCAATCCGAAAGCAAGGGCATGGCGCTCGGAAGTCAGATAGCGGCGCCGTTTCCGCTGCGCAGGCGCAGCCTGCAGATTCCCGGTATTTTTGACCAGTTCCCGGATATAAGACGGATCGGTACCGCAGCATCCGCCCAGTATGGACGCCCCGGCCTCCACAAGCCGTACCATCTCCCTGCCGAATGTCTCCGCATCCATATCATAGACAGTGCTGCCGTCGGCTGCCAGCGCCGGCAGTCCGGCGTTCGGCTTGGCAATCAGCGGAATCGACGTAACTGCCGCCATCGCCTTAATGATCTCCGCCATTTTGTCCGGACCCGTCGAGCAGTTCGCCCCGATCGCATCCGCGCCCAGATGTTCCAGCACGACAGCCGCCGTAGCCGCATCCGTGCCGAACAGGCTGCGCCCGTCTGCCTCAAATGTCATCGTCACCATAACCGGCAGATCACATGTTTCCCTGGCGGCAATCAGCGCCGCACGCGACTCCTGCAGGCTCATCATCGTCTCCACGACAAGCAGATCCGCACCAGCCTGTACGCAATAACCGATCTGCTCCTTATAAATAGCAATCAATTCTTCAAAATCCAGTGTTCCCACAGGCGCAAGCTGCTGCCCGGTCATCGTCAGATCTCCGGCAACCCACGCCGTTCCGGCCGCCGCCTCCCGCGACAGGGAGACGAGTCTGTGATTGATCTCCGCTATCCGGTTGTCCAGCCCGTATTCCTTCAATTTGATCCGATTGCTCGTAAACGTGGGAGCATAGACTATATCACTCCCCGCCTGTATATATTCTCTCTGCAGCGCCGTCATGATTTCCGGATGCTCCAGAATCCAGCTTTCCGGACAGACACCCGCAGACATTCCCCGCCGGATCAGATTGGAACCCGTAGCGCCGTCCAGACAGACAATCTTTTTCCGGCACAGCGTCCTAAATTCTTCCTTCGTCATCAGCTATCCTTTCCGGGACACAATCCATGTATGATTCCCGTAATCTTTGTTTATACTGAATCATATCATGAATTTTTCTTTTCCACAATTTATTTTTCCGTACCGCCCGTTGCGTTTGGAAACGTTATGTGATAAATTGGAAAGAGAAATTTTCCCCCGCAGGAGGTTTGGATATGAAGAAATTTGTTATCATGCTGATGCTCGCGCTGTTTTCCTGCATCGCAGGCGGCTGTGGAAAAACGGACGACAGTCTGGAACAGTACAAGGCCGAAATGGAAGCGTTTATCGAAACGGTCAACACATTGACAGATTCCATAGAAAATATCGATACCACATCCGACACACGAATGGAAGAAATGCTCGGATACCTCGACGAAATGGATGCCGCTTTTGCGGCTATGGGCGATCTGGAAGTGCCCGAACAATTTGCCAATATCGAAGAACTGGCTGACGAGGCCAGCACCAATCTGTCCAAATCCGTATCGTTGTATCATCAGGCCTTTGACAACGAAGAAGACTACGACCCGCAGCTTGTGAACGCCGCGCTGGAATACTACAAACGCGCCTTCAAACGGCTCGATTATATCGGCACCATCCTCCAGGGGGAACTGCCGGAAGATGAAACGATCACCATCATTCACGAAGACGAAGAAGATTCCGGACAGAATACCCCGGAAAGCAATGAAGAAGACAGCGAACAAAATCCGCCGAAAGATACGGAAGAAGACAACGGGCAGTCCGGCCCGGAAAATGCAGAATAAAAAAGTGTCTCTGACACTTTTTTATTCTGCATCACACCGCATTTCTTCCGCTTCTCTGCCGTGTTCCGACAACAGTACCGGCAAAAGCATTGAAAAATATACAGCAAAGATCCATGTTTCATTCATCGTATTAACCCCTCCTCAAAAACAGGATAACACATACTCATGTCAAAACTGTGTACAGGATATGAAAGAAACATAAAAAGAAAAGAATGATTTTCTTAAATCTCAGCCGCGCAGACCGGGACAGCGCTGCATAACCGTTTCCAGCAGCTTCTTATACTGCTCTCCTTTTTGCAGAAAAACCGTTCCCGTGCTTTCTTTTCCGCCCTTCGCGGAAGGAGATCCCTCTTTATATTCAGCCACAAAAGAAACGCCCACCGTCATCCTGCGGCCTCTGCCCGCCACATTGACTCTTGTTGTTTCTTCCCTTCCGTAAACCGTTTTGATGTCTGCCGTCCGGAACATACGGCAATAACCGCCGCCGGAAAAGAACACCCAGTAATCGGGACCGACGAGAAAACGTCCCGGATAACTTTCCATTCCCGTGTTCATAAAGTGTACCGCATCGTAATTGTGCGATTCCATCTGTCTGCAGAAAGCCTGCTCATCTTCCGCACTGCAGAAAAATGTCTTCAACTCTTTCTCATAGGCGGCTCTCGCCCGCTTCACATTTGCCACCCGGTTCTGTATCCAGTAGCCAAGCCATATAAGAGCGGCAATCCCGACACCGATCACCAGGTGAACCCGCGCGACATATCCGATGTCATATCCTGCCACCACACCGAGCGCCACCATTCCGATAATACACAGCGCCATCCAGATCGGCACATTTTTCATCTGTTTTCTTTTGAATTGCTGAAGCAACGTGGAGAACTCTTTCATTTCTCCGTCAAGCCATACTGATACATTCATCTTTTTTCCTCCTGTTTCTCAGGGCAGCTCACTGCCCGGTAAAGTAAACTGCGCGCACGGAATAGACTCTATCCTGAAATGCCGAAAGGGAAACCGGTGTCTCCTCCTCCGCCATAGGATCCATACAGAGATAGCCGTCCGCATCTGTGCCTGTTATCAGCACCCAGTGCCAAGCGCCCACACCGTTTACGCGTACTTTGACGACCGGGAAAATCCCCTGTTCCAGAAACGCATCGATCTCCTCCGCTTTCACGGAATCCGCAACGTAACTTTCCGTTCCCGATACCGCAGCCGGGATACTGCCCCAGATCACGGCACCGCTGTCCGTGTAGGCCGACGCTTCTCCGAGCGCTTCGTTCAGCTCTCCCGCTGTCATATAAAAATCAAGTCCCAGCCGCGCCGCCTGCATGTCGAGTCCGGCAGCCAGCGCGCAGACAAGGCAGCCGGAAGACGCCATCGTATCCCTGGCAGTTCCCAGACGATCCTGCGCCCATCTGTCATCCTGTTGACGGAAATATACCGTTTCTCCCGCTTCCGTCTCCCGAAGCGGATACAACGGCACACCCTTTTGCATCCTGCCGCGCAGAAACAATATGCCCACACAGCCGACGACACAGATTACGGCCAGTATCATCCAAATATTCTTTCTTTTCGTTCGCTCACCTCCCTTTAACAATAAAAGGCATCCAGATTTCGCCGAAACAGCCGCGCCGGCCGGTGTCCCGCACCCGCGGCCGCTTCCTGCGTCTCTGTCACAAGGGGAGCTATTTTCCTTCGGAAATTCGCTGTCAGCAGCGGTCTGCCAAGTACCGTCTCGTATGCCTTTTGTAACTCCGACAACGTAAAAAGTTCCGGCATCAGATCAAATACGATCGTCCCGCCCGCTTCCGCCTGCCGGCGCAGATCCAGAAACGCACACAGAATCACAGACGCATGGTCAAACGCCAGTCCGTCGGCGTCCACAATTTCATACCGTACGGTTTCGTGGTAATTCCGAAATCGTCTCGCTTCCCGGATTACCGCCGTCAGCATCACACTGCTGTCTTCCGCATCGGAAAGATACAGGGTATAGGTATTGGTAATCCCGGCGCAGTCCGCCGCTATCGCTCTGTCATTCTCTTCTTTTTTCAGATCCACGCGGAACCAGCGCGCCTCCCAGGCATCAGAACCCTCATGCACCCGATAGCATTCTCCGTTAATCAGCGCCAAAAACGCATGGGATATAATCCATCCCCGCGGATCCCGACCCGCCTCGCTGAATATCGCAAAAGGCCGCAGATAGGCATCCCGGACGCCGGTCTCCGCCTGCAGCTCCCGCATCGCCGTCTCCTGCGTGCTCTCTCCGCGCCGACAGAATCCGCCCGGAAGCGCCCACCGGTTTTTAAAAGGGAACGAACCACGCCGGATCAGTAACAGTTTCAGACACTTCTCCGGATCTTTCCGGTAGTTTTTTCGGTCCGGCGTCTCCCGCCCGGCCGTCTCCATAATGGAGAAAACCGCCATATCAGCAGCCACCGACGGTCTGTCAAACTCCGTTATATCATACGTTTCCAGCCAGTCTCTCTCTTCCGCTGACATCTCATACGTTCCCATGCCTTCCCCCTGCCTGTCTGTCACTTTTCTGCCGCATATAAGTAAGCATAATCTTTTTCAGGCCGGAAAGCAATAGATATTTTCGTCGTTGACGATAAGAAATCCGTTTCCGCGCTTTACAAGCCGGCTGCCTACCGATACCGCTTCGCAGGCAAAATCCCGGTACACCCGCTTCGTGAGAGCATACGCTCTGATCTGTCCGTCCATCGGGACATACAGCGTATGATCTGCTATGCACAGATTTCCCAGACTGCAGGGATAACAGATCTGCTCCGTAACCGATGCGGCGCCCTTACCTGTCATACATGCGCAGAAACTGCCGTCGCCGTTTTCCAGTGTTACCAGCCAGCTGCCCCAGACAGAATCTCTGTGAATCCCGTAATCCGTAATTCTGCCCGTTTCATCCAGCTCCGTATATTTGCCGTCACAGTTGATTACCAGTCCGCTGCCGAACCGGCCCACGAGACAAAAGCTCCCGGCTTCGACCGCAAAATACGCCTCGTAGCCGCATCCTGCCAGCGGACGGATACCGTTGCCGCTTTCCGTCACCGTCACCCGCATCAGGGTATCACCGCGCGTTATATAATAAATATCATTGCCGTCCGTGCAAATGTGGCTGCCGTATCTTTTCGCCATCGTATAAAAACGTCCCGCCGCCGTAAAACAAAACCGGTCCGGGTATGCCGATACCGCAGTCCCGTATCCCAGAAAATGGTACCGGACACCCGCCTCCCACGGCATCCGTTCCCCCGTTGCGATGCAGACAACCCGCTCCGACCGGTCCAGATAGCAGAACTCGTTCCAGACGATCCGCACCTCCTCTCCCCGCAGCAGCGCTGTCGTCTGCCGCCCCTCCTCTGTCTCATTCCCCGCCGCAATCATAACCGGCATAGGGAACACATCACCGCCGGAGTGCAGACCTGCATACATCGCTTCCAATTCACCGCCGAGTTTACGGCTCTTATGCTCAAACACCTTTTTCAGCGCCGCCACAAGCGCAGGGCTCATATGCTGCCAGCCTCTGACCGTCCGCGGAATCTTCACGGCGGGATTGTCAATCACACAGATCCCCTGCCGCATACGGATCAAAACGGCAAGCGTTTCACGGGTATCGACACGATGCGCCTTCCGGTATTTCGTATTTGCCAGCCGCCGGATCTCCTCCCCTTCCACCCGTTCCATCAAAAATCCAATCATTCTGCCATCCTGATCCACCACCGTATCCAGCGGCCGTATCACTTCCCGGGGAAGTTTTTTCTCCATCAGCATATGAATCTTTTTCTCTTTCGATGACACATCCACATGCTCTTTGTATATTTTCATAACCTTATCCTGCCAGGCATAAATCACGCCTTCCCTGCCTTCCGACAGTCTGGTCAGCTTCTGCAGTTCTCTGCTGTCCGTCTTCATCGCTTCCCCTCCTCCATGACATATGCTTCCCCAAATTAAATAACGATTGTTATGTCATCTTTACACAGCTTTTGCTCCCGGTTAATCAGGCGTTTTACGGCGGACGCTTTTCCGCACTGCAGTAAATGCGTAAATTCTTCGTAAATCGCCGGTTTTCTCTGCAGATACCGGATGCCGTCTGAGGCAATCCCTATATTTTTATACCAGTGTTTCGAAAATCGGCGCGTCCGAAACGCTGCGCCTTCCCGGTAACGTGAAAGCAGAGCCGCATCCACATATCGGTAGGCATAATACGGCGGATATTCCCCGCCTTCCAATTCCTGCGTCAGAAATCTGCCGTCCTGTGTCTCCCCCAGCACATAACCGTCTCCGCAATATGTCAGGATAAACGCTTCCGCCGTCTCCCGCACGAGCAAAACGGTAAAACAGAGATAATCCCGGATACTGTCCGGTGTCTGTCCGAAAAGCGCCGTCAGTTTCACAAAAGCTTCCGCAGGCGGCAGACCGGTTTCCAGCAGATGACAAAATCCCTTTGCTCCCACCTCCGAATGTTTCCCCTCCGAACATCCGTCACAGACGGCTTTCAGCCCTTCCGTTTCCCATCCGGCATCCTGACAGTTCATACCGTATGCCAGATGATGCCAGCCGATTTTATTGATTACCATGCTTTTTCCTCCTGATTCGTAAACCGAAAAACCACACTTAGAATTTCTTATATGACAAAAAAGTGATCCCCCGCCGGCAGCACACTTTTGGAATATTCGATCACGGAGCGGGACAGGCACTGAAAAGCCCGCCGCAGTTCCGATGAGGAACTGTTGACATCCAGTATATTCCGAAATCCCAGATCATTAGCCGTCTGTACCGCTTCCGTGCCGAAACCGATAAAAGCGGTTGTGATCTCTTCCTGTTCCAGCCAGGCCAGTGCCCGGGCGGCCCCCGCAAAATCATTTCCCACGGTATTTCTCCCGTCGCTGAATACGGCAAATACGGCCCGGACCCGCATTCCCTCCTTTTTCAGAAAATGCCGGTATGCTTTCAGTTTCTGCGTCCCCTGTACGATGACATCATACAGCGCCGTACAGCCGCCTGTATCATAGGACGTATCGAATTCCGCAATCCTTTTATAACCGCCCACAGATAAATCCGCCGCAAAATCTGCCCGTGCCACCAGAATTTCACCTGCCTCCCCGGAGGTGTGCAGCGCATCCCGAAAATCTCTCAGCGCCTTTTCCATATCCTGCGCAAACCGCCCCATGGAACCCGACCGGTCGATTCCCACAAAAATCAGGTTGATATTTCATTGTCAATCTCCATAATCGACGTATTTTCCACTTCGATCCGCTCCAGACCGTCTATTATCACATGCTCTGTCTCCTGCCATTGTTTCATAATGTTTTCCTCCTGATCTTATACAAACAGATTATCGGTGCTTTTCACGATATGAACGGAATAGGTATTGCGAAAGTCCGCGAACGCCCGTTCCGTTGCCTCTTCAAACCCGGGGATCGAAGACATACAGTCCTCCAGAACAAATACTTTGCGGGTAATCTCCGGCCGTTTCCCGTAATGTTTCAAAATCTGCCCGATCGATTCCAGAACACAGTGGGACTTGGCCTCCCCCGCAATCAAAATCCTGTCATACCGTTCCAGTTTGTTGAGCGCCTCCAGATTGATATAATGATTCACATCATATTCCGGCCTGTAGATACCGTACATTTCACTGAGCGGGTCGGTCCCCTTTACCATACGCTGTGTAACGGCTTTTCTGGCCACGGAATGGAAATAAACCATATTCGCAAACTGGTTTTCCAGCGCCGCTCCTGTCGTACCCTGCAGGCAGTGATACGGCCATATGACCAGTGTCTTTTTTCCGTCCTGTTCCAGATGTCTGATATAATCCCGGGATGCCGCCGGATTGATTACCGCCCGGTATCTGCCCCGGTCCAGATCGTCCAGTGAAATCGGCGTATTCGGAGCCGGATGATTGCCGTTTTCGTCAATCCACCAGCAGGGATGAAAGATCTGGTGCGGCGTATGCGTATCAAGTGAAACGGCAATATTGGAAATCCGCTCCATATTTTCATATAAAAACCGCGTCATACGTTCCACGTCTCCTCCGGAACCCGGAACCCCCAGCGCTCCGCCCTCCATAAAGTCCTGCTGTACATCAATCGCGAGAAACAGTATCCGCTCTTTGCTCTCTATGGCCGGCACCATGTTTTCCCCTCTGCCTTCCGCAGAATATCCTCCATCGAAATCGGGTTTTCCCGGGCACCGATACCGGTTACATTTACAATTTCCTGATAGGCTGTTTTCATTTGCATTCCTCCCGTCTGTCTTATTGTTATTTTGATATTATCTTTATGCGTATATGATAATATCAAAATGATATTATGTCAAGCGGTTTTTGATTTAAAAACAATCGCATACAAAAAGGACACGGAACAATTTACTGCTCCGTGTCCTGGCTGTACCAGACAGTCCAACCAAAAACGTTCTTACTGATAATCAAACAACGTTTCCATCTTTGTATATTTCCCTGCCACCTGCGCCTGTGTCGGCCCAAAGCGTGCATTGCTCACTGCGCCGTTTCCCCTCAGCGTGGTCAGATAATCAAATATGAGGATCAAATATATAAACCGTACCGTCGGGTGCGTCTAACTGACACCATACGTGAGGGGTGTAGCCGCCTCCGCTTGTAGTGACAGCGCCGCTCACCATATACATGGGAAGCCCCAGTTTCCATGCCATTGCTGCAAAAACAGCGCTGTATGTGTCGCAGACACCGATCCCGGAAGCCAGCGCTGCATATGCTTCCACATAAGTAGTGGAATAAAGATCAAGTTCGCGGTCTGCAACGGAGACATCTTTCCAATCTCCCACTTCCTCATATCGTTCGTCCTTCATATTGCGGACAATATAATCATGACACGCTTTCAGTTTGTCATGGGTATCCATATCCGGTGTGATAATCTGCGCAAAAATATTATCCAGCATTTGCCAAAGTCCTTTATAGCGGATGTCTCCCTGCGTGCCCGGTACGCTGAATGCAGGCTGCTGCCCAGGCTGTCCTGCGGCGTTTCGCACCCGCTTATCTGCATAAAGGGTTCCGTCCGGCCAGGAAGCAATCAGGCAGGGTTCTTTGCAATTCCATACAAACGCCAGACCATCCGGCCCAAAGTAAAGCCATTCTCCCCAGTCGCTTTGCACCCACTCATTGACGACAAACCCGCCGCCATCCTCAAGACAGACCGTCCCCTTCATATTCGCATCCCAGACAATCTCCCCTGGCCGACGCCGTCATGCAAATTCAGGGCTTCCGCCAACAATCCACATCAGCAGAAGCCCTGATAAATAACATATGCTGTTTCTTAGAATTTGCCGGCGTTCGCCGCTTCCTCGATGCTGACCGCAACCGCTACGGTAGCGCCTACCATCGGGTTATTGCCCATACCGATCAGGCCCATCATTTCCACATGCGCCGGTACGGAAGAAGAACCTGCGAACTGTGCGTCGGAATGCATACGGCCCAGTGTATCCGTGAAGCCATAGGAAGCGGGACCTGCAGCCATATTGTCAGGATGCAGCGTACGTCCCGTGCCGCCGCCGGATGCTACGGAGAAGTATTTCTTTCCTGCTTCCGTTCTCTCTTTCTTATAGGTACCTGCAACCGGATGCTGGAACCGGGTCGGGTTCGTGGAGTTTCCTGTGATGGAAACGTCTACGTTTTCTTTCCACATGATTGCAACGCCTTCCGGAACGGAGTTAGCGCCATAGCAGTTTACTTTTGCGCGAAGTCCCTCGGAATACGGTGTTCTGCTGATCTCTTTTACTTCATTGGTATAAGGATCATACTCTGTCTCCACAAAGGTAAAACCGTTGATACGGGAAATAATCAGGGCAGCGTCTTTGCCAAGTCCGTTTAAGATAACACGAAGCGGTTTCTTGCGCACTTTGTTAGCCTTCTCGGCAATACCGATAGCGCCCTCTGCAGCGGCAAACGACTCATGACCTGCCAGGAATGCGAAGCAGTCTGTCTCTTCTTCCAGAAGCATCTTGCCAAGATTGCCATGGCCCAGACCTACCTTACGGGTATCGGCAACGGAACCGGGAATACAGAATGCCTGTAGCCCCTCTCCGATCGCTGCAGCAGCGTCGGCAGCTTTTTTGCAGCCTTTTTTGATTGCGATTGCTGCGCCCACCGTATATGCCCAGCATGCATTTTCAAAGCAGATCGGCTGAATCTTCTTAACCTGCTCATATACGTCCAGTCCGGCATCTTTCGTAATTTTTTCTGCTTCTTCAAGGGAAGAGATGCCATAGCCGTTTAATACACCATTGATTTTATCAATACGTCTCTCATATGATTCAAATAATGCCATTGTATTGTCCTCCTCCTATTATTCTACTCTGGGGTCGATGATCTTAACAGCATCATCCACACGTCCGTACTGTCCGCATGCTTTCTCATATGCCGTATTCGGATCGTCACCCTTCTTGATAAAGTCAGTCATCTTGCCAAGGCTCACGAACTTGTAGCCGATGATCTGATCGTCTTTGTCAAGCGCGATGCCTGTAACATAGCCTTCTGCCATCTCAAGATAACGGGGACCTTTCTTCAATGTACCATACATGGTACCAACCTGGCTTCTCAGACCCTTGCCGAGATCTTCCAGACCGGCGCCAACCGGGAGACCGTCTTCGGAAAACGCAGACTGTGTACGTCCGTATACAATCTGTAAAAACAGCTCTCTCATTGCCGTATTGATCGCATCACATACAAGGTCAGTATTCAGAGCTTCCATAACAGTAAGACCCGGCAGAATCTCGGATGCCATCGCTGCGGAATGTGTCATACCGGAACAGCCGATGGTTTCCACCAATGCCTCCTGAATGATTCCTTCTTTTACGTTCAGGGTCAGTTTGCACGCACCCTGCTGCGGCGCACACCAGCCCACGCCATGTGTCAAACCGGAAATGTCTTCTACTTTTTTCGCCTGAACCCACTTAGCTTCTTCCGGGATTGGAGCACAGCCATGATGAACGCCCTGTGCCACACAAGTCATTTCTTCCACTTCTTTTGAATAAATCATGTGAAAACTCCTTTCAATATGTAGATTATTCTTTTTAACGAAGCTCCGCCGCCTGACACAGCCCCGTCGCAATCATCTCTACCATTTTCTCATATTTATGCCAAAAAATCCAGTATTTTTGTAGAAATTCTTGCGGAGTTGTAACGGGTCAGACAGGCCGGCCGCCGCGAACCGTGAAGCCGTTCGTTCCGCATCCGCCGCGCAGTACCGTCATGACAGCATCATCCTGTCATTGGCAAATTCGCCGCCGCTTGCTTCTTCGAACTTGGCAAGCAGATCCGACACATGAAGCTGCTTTTTCGCCTCCCCCGACACATCATAAATAATCCGTCCCTCATGCATCATAATCAGACGATTGCCCAGGCGAATGGCATCTTTCATATTATGTGTCACCATCAATGCGGTCAGATTGCGCTCCACGATAATCTTTTCCGTCAGATCAAGTACCGTTTTTGCCGTCTTGGGATCGAGCGCCGCCGTATGTTCGTCCAAAAGCAGCAGCTTCGGCTCGATCAGCGTCGCCATCAGCAGCGTCAACGCCTGCCGCTGCCCGCCGGACAGCAGCCCGACTTTGGATGTCATACGGTTTTCCAGTCCCAGATTCAGTATTTTCAGTTTTTCCCGGTACAGTTCCGTCTCTTTCCGGGTAACGCCCCAACGCAGCGTGCGCTTTTTTCCGCGTCTGTACGCCAGCGCCAGATTTTCCTCAATCTGCATGCCGGCGGCTGTCCCGCGCATAGGATCCTGAAAGACCCGTCCGATATATTTCGCACGCCGATGTTCCGGATGGCGGGAAATATTAACTCCTGCGATCTCAATCCGCCCGTTGTCGATCGGATACACCCCGGCAATCATATTCAGCAATGTGGATTTTCCCGCACCGTTGCCGCCGATTATCGTCACAAAATCGCCCGGTTCCAGATGCAGGCTCAGCCCGCACAACGCTTTTTTTTCATTGATCGTGCCTTTGTTAAACGTCTTATATACATTCCTTACCGTCAGCATGTCGGTCCCTCCTCAGAATAGGATTTCCATATCCGCCATTTTCCCATTGCAACCGGAACACAGAGCGCCAGCGCCACGATAATGGCAGAAAGCAGCTTCATGTCATTGGCATCCATGCCAAGCTGCAATACGATCGCACGAATCAGGAAATAAACCACACAGCCCACGACCGCGCCGGACAGCTTGCTGCCAAACGCCTTCAGCCGGCCCATCAGCACTTCCCCGATCACGATTGCCGCAAGACCGATCACGATCGCGCCGGTCCCCATTCCGATGTCCGCATACTTCTGGCTCTGACAGACGAGGCCGCCGGAAAGTCCCACCAGCCCATTGCTGATAATCAGCGCCAGCAGTTTCGTAATCTTTGTATTGACTCCCAATGCCCGTATCATATCTTCGTTATTTCCCGTCGCACGCAGCGCACTGCCGATCTCCGTACCAAACAGCCAGTATAAAAAGGAAATAATCAAAATCGCAATCAGAATGCCAATTACCAGTGAAACCGCAGACTGCTTAATGCCAAGCATATCCACAATCCGCGAGAAAATAGTGTCTACCTTCAAAAGGGGAACATTGCTCTTACCCATAATGCGCAGATTCACCGACCACAGTCCGATCTGCGTCAAAATACCTGCCAGAATCGCCGGTATATCAAACAGCGTGTGCAGCATCCCCGTTACGGCCCCTGCCAGCATTCCCGCTATCGTTGCAAGTATCAGCGCCAGAAGCGGATCCACGCCCTTTTCCACCACCATCACCGCACAGACACATCCGCCAAGCGCAAAACTCCCGTCGACCGTCAGATCCGCTATATCCAGTATCTTATATGTAATATAGACGCCGAGCACCATAATGCCCCAGAGTACTCCCTGAGATACGGCGCCCTGCATTGCAAGTAAAATTCCCGTCATCTTCCCAATCCTCCATCGTTCATTGCCAAACCCGTATACGGCCAAAAACAGGTCCTCTCCCAGAAGACCTGTTTTCTGCCGCGTTCAGTCCGGTTTTATTTCTCCAGTACGGACAGATCAATGCCAAGAACATCCGCTGTTTCCTGATTTGTTTTCAACGCACACTGATCGGCGCTCAGATAACCGACGGGCATCGTGGAAATATCCGCACCGTTTACAAGAATCTCCACTGCCTGCTCTCCCGCCATATAACCGATCTGATAATAATCGATTCCATAGGTGGCAAGACCGCCCGCATCTACCATACCCTCTTCTCCGCAGATCGTGGGAAGGCCATTGTCATTGGCAACCATCGCCACCGTTGCCATGCCTGCCGCAATCGTATTGTCCGTAGGTGTGTATATAACATCCACCTTTCCTACCATGGATTCCACAACCTGCTGAATCTCATTCGAGCTGGACACCGTAAATACTTCCGATGCAAGTCCGGCAGCATCACATGCCTCTTTCGCCATATTGGCCTGGAATTCCGAATTGGATTCCGCAGAGCAGTACAGGATTCCCACCGTTTTCGCTTCCGGGAGAAGTTGTGTCAAAAGCTCGATCTGCTCGTTTACCGGTGTCAGATCGGATGTGCCGGAAACATTGTTGCCCGGCGTCTCGTTGGATTCCACCAGCCCTGCATCCGCCGGATCCGTTACCGCCGTTACCAGAATCGGAATATCACTTGTCACACCGGCTACTGCCTGTGCAGCAGGTGTCGCAATCGCAAGAATCAGATCATTTCCGTCATTGACAAGCTTCTCCGCAATCGTCTGGCATGCAGACTGGTCATTCTGTGCATTCTGCTGGTCAATCTCATACGAGATGCCCGCATCGTTCAACGCCGCCACAAACCCCTCGTTTGCCGCATCCAGCGCCGCATGTTCCGTAAGCTGAAGCACGCCGATCTTGTATGTCGTGCCGTCCTCCGCTCCGCTGCCGTCCGTTGCGTCTTCCCCTGCTTCGTCCGCCTGTGTGCTTTCCGTTTCCGCCGCAGGAGCCTGCTCCGCGATATTTCCGTTCTCCGCGCCCGCAGAGCCACAGCCTGTCACCATAGCAATTACCATGGCTGCCGTAAGAGATAATGCCAATACCTTTTTCATAATTCCGTTCTCCTCACCTTTTTGCGTTGACGCTTCAACGCATTAACGCATATTTTAAACTTCAAAAATTACTATACTCCATTTGCGGAGATTCGTCAACTTTTTTATCGGAAAAATATAAAATGTATCGGGCGCCACAATTGTATCACCGATCGAAACGCAGACGGCGGAAGCGGTAAAAGAACTGACGGCAGGCGCCGGGGAAGCATATCACACTGCACCGCAAATCCATACGGTTCACTCCGCCGAGCCTGCCCGCGGTTCCCTTACTGCCTCCGCCGGCGTCTCATTTACAATTATTTTTTTACTTTAATCCCATGTCTCCCAGAAAATATTCCGAAATGTCCATACTGTTCAGAACGCAGGTGGCACTATCCGCACTGTTCTGCATCCAGGAACCGTGTACCTTCAGCCAGCTTCGCAGCGAAGAGCTGAACCATTCCTCCGACCACTTTGCATGGGGATCATTTCTGTCGAGTTTTCTCATCACACATGATTCACACGGCCTGTCCTGTTTTCCGTAGGTCCTGTAACAGAAATCCCCCAGCTGAAGATCGGGCAGCGCATCAAGGAGTTTGCGATTGGCAAAGCACAATTCGTATGTGTCATAGTCGACTGCCATAACATAACTGTCGAAATTATCGAGAAGCGCCACATCCAGCAGACGCTCGCGGCCGCTCTGGCTCCGTTCATTCGCCAGCACATACATCTGAATCAACTGCAGGATCCGCTTCAGTTCTTTCTCTTCACTGGCATGCAGATGCCATTCCCGTCCGGTACATTCTCCCATCAGAAATGCACCGGCGACCTCGCCTTTCAGCATCATCGGCTGTATCAACAGCGTATGGATCCGGTTGCGTATCATATAAGAAGACAGTTCTTCCGGAACGTCATCATAATTATGTATAATCTGAAAACCATTCAGCATATCCTTCCGTTTCAGATAAGAAACCCACTTATGCGTCTCCTCATCGATATTGCTGAACTCTTCCCGCGGCTCATAGCCGGGATTAAAATACCGCAGTTCCAGCGGTGGTCTCTCGTCATTTCCTTCCATAGACAGACATGCCTTCTGGAATCCGAAATTCCGGATTACCATTTTCAGCATGGCTCTTGTCAGATTTTCATTGTAATTTTCTTCCCGGATAATTCGTTCAAACATATGTTCCAGATTTTCTTCCGCATCCGCGTCATAAATCTGCTGTTTTTCCAGTTCCGCGTTCTCTTTTGTCAGAATACCGGAAAGGTCATAAATATGATACCCGGACTTGCCGCTGCCTTTCAGGGAGTTGATCGCCTTTTCCGCTCTCATATACAGTTCCGACCAGTTATCCCCCTGATGCGGGTAAACCGAGATACCCACTCTGCCCGACAGCGTAAAGCCGTCTTCGCCGGTGCCCAGCTTCACTTCCGCGCAACGGCAGATCATGGAAGCCATCGCATCCAGATTGTGGACAGAACCGATATTTTGTACAAAGACAATAAGCTCATCCTCGCCAAGCCGCCCCAGTATATCCGAACGCTTGAATCCTTTGCTGATTTTCTGCGTAATATCCTTTAAAATCCGGTTTCCGAGTTCTTCCCCCAGACTTTCGCCCAGAATCCGGAAATCACTGATATCGATCAGAATTAACGCATGGAAATCCCGGTTCCCCGAAGTGCCGAGAATCTGATTGACCTGCTCACGCGTTGCCTCCGCATTGTACCAGCCGGTAAGCGTATCCAGCTTTTCCCTCCCGCGCAGCTCTTCCTGCAGCAGTTTGTTTTCGTGGATGTCCGTCACCTTTCCCACGACATGGGTGACATACCCGTCCACACCTGCGATACTGGAGGTGTGAATGCGGTACCAGCGGTCTTCCCCGCCCTTAATCATATTGGTCTTTAATTCGATCATATCGACCCGGGGCGTCTTCAAAGCTTCTTCCATAATTTCCAGAATACGCTTTTCCGCCGCACTCTTTCGGGGCTTTGCCTGCATCTTGCTGATAAATTTATCCTCGATGCGGGTGCTTTCCATGCCATAGGCACTGGCTGTCTTTAAATTCAGAACGTCCGTTTTGGCATTGTAGTCCGCCAGTATCTCCCCTTCTGTTTTCAGAAGCATCTGATACCACTCCGACTGCGCCTGTAATTCGTTTTCCACGAACTTTCTGTCCGTGGCATCCAGAAATACACACAGGATCACTGCCCGTTCTTCCGTGCGCTCGTAGAGATTACCCCGGATCTGCAGCCAGCGCAGGTTTCCGTTGGCGGTTACGGTACGCATTTCCAGATCGACCGCCCCGTCATCCTTCAGCACGTCTTCAATAGCCTGCCAGAACTTCGGCTTATCGTCATCCAGAATCAGTGATACGAGATTATTCAGGTACTTATACCCTGTCGCCGGCGTGTACCCGAGCATTCGAAATCCACCGCGGTTCATATACAGAAATTCCAGCTTATCTTCCTGCAGTCCAAGAAACGCCACGCCCGTCAGCAGGTTTTCCATCATCTCACATATTGTTTTATTATCCAGATTATTTGCCATAATATCCCCTTTGTGACTATATCCTGCACCTATTATATCTCTTTTCGAACAATATTTCCACTATCTTTATAGATACTTTTTTCAGGAATATATCCCCGTACCCGGGAAAGCGGGTAAATATTCGTCTCTCTGCCGATTACACTGCCCGGATTCAGCACACTGTTGCAGCCCACTTCCACGCAGTCACCAAGCATCGCACCGAATTTCTTCAATCCGGTCTCGATATTCCCATCCGCTGATTTTACGACAACGAGCGTTTTATCGCTCTTGACATTCGAGGTGATGGAGCCGGCCCCCATATGCGCCCTGTACCCCAATATACTGTCCCCCACATAATTGTAATGCGGCACCTGCACTTTATTAAAAAGAATGACATTTTTCAGTTCCGTGGAGTTCCCCACCACGGCACCTTTTCCCACAATCGCATTGCCCCGGATAAAAGCGCACTGGCGAATCTCCGCCTCCTCATCGATAATCGCAGGTCCGCCGATATAAGCGGAAGAAAATACATTCGCATTTCTGGCCACCCAGATATTTTCTCCGCGCTTCTCATATTTTTCCTCTGGCAGCGTATTTCCCAGGCGAATGATAAACGCACTGATCTTCGGCAGAATCTCCCAGGGATATTCCGCTCCGTCAAAAATTTCTGCCGCAATCGTTTCATTCAGATCATACAGGTTGCTGATTTTTAAATAGTCCATTTCTGTCACCTCTCATAATTTTTTGCAGCCATATCATATCTCTCATACAGGCTTTGCCCCGCACCGGACTGCCGCACCAGGTTGGTCCGTCTGGACACGAAATCATCCAGCTTTCCCATATACTCTTCTCCCGTTATGGTTCCCTCCGCCACCTGGGTCAGCCCTTTCTCCCAGCTTGCCGTCAGCGCGGGATTCAGCAGCGGTCTGATGGAACAGTCCACAATCTCATATATCATTTCCCCCATCAGCGTGGGCGTGATAATCTGGGTTTTCCGGTTCAGCGCCAGATAACCGATATGCACCAGTTTTTTCAGGATTTCCGCTCGGGTCGCCGAAGTGCCGATCCCGCTTCCCCGAATCTGTTCCCGCAGTGTTTCATCCTCGATAAACTGCCCGGCGTTTTCCATTGTCAAAATCAATGTACCGGAATTGTACCGTCTGGGCGGTGTTGTCTCTCCCTCTTTGATTCCAAGCGGCGGTTCCCGAAAAGACAGGCGCATTCCTTTTTTCAGACGGCCGAATGCCTCCGCAGAAGGCGCTTCCATGCCGGTCTCGGTCTGCTCTTCCCGTTCCGTTTCCTGCCCGTTTTCCGGTCCCTCTTCGCTCTTTTTTTTGCGAAAAGAATACGAAACCACCCGCAGATACCCTTCTTCTTCCAACGCTTTAAAAGCGGAATAAAAGCGTTCCTTTCCCACTGCCGCCGTCAGCGCCGTCTTTCGGTATACGGCGGGCGGATAGAAGATACTCAGAAAACGTTTTACGATCAGTTCATATACATTGGCGGCCACAGGAGAGAGCGCCTTCAGATTCCCCAGCCCCTGTCCGGTGGGGATGATCGCATAATGGTCCGTGATCTGTTTGTCGTTGACATACCGCGTCGCCGACAGGTTTCGATGCCCGCCTGTCTGCAGAATCTCCTGTGCACAGGCCGCACCCTGCTCATAGCGGCACAGCCCTTTGATTTGTTTCTCAATCTCCCCGGCTACCGCTGTGGAAAGCACTCTGGCATCGGTACGGGGATACGTCGTCAGTTTCTTTTCATACAATTCCTGTGCAATCCGCAATGTTTCATCGGGACTGATCTTAAAATGCCGGGTACAGTCATTCTGCAGTTCCGCCAGATTATAGAGCAGCGGCGGATTCTTTGTCTCCTTTTTCCGCTCCACTTTCTCAATCACGGGAACCTGCCCGGCCTGTATCTCCTGCTGTAACTGTGTTATCAGCTCCGCCGCCGTCTCCTTATTTCGAAATCCGTTTTCCTTATATAAAAGCGGCGAATTTTCGTATCGGCTGCCGGCGCTGACGCGCCACTCCCCTTCCCATTCCAGATCGCTATGCGACAAACCGGCAATGACCCGGTAGAACGGTGTTTTGACAAAATCCCGGATCTCGCGCTCCCGCTTTACCACAATGCCCAGCACACATGTCATAACGCGCCCGGCGGAAATTACCGCTTTGTCGATCTTGAGATAATTCCGAACTGAATTGCCGAATTTCAGCGTGAGCGCCCGGGAAAAATTAATCCCCATCAGATAATCTTCTTTTGCGCGCAGATAGGCGGCTTCACACAGATTATCGTAAGCTGACAGATCTTTTGCCTCCCGGATGCCCCGCAGGATTTCCTCCTGCGTCTGAGAATCTATCCAGACCCGCTTGCGCACCTTGCCGGTGACACCGGCCTGCCGTTCAATCAGCCTGTATATATATTCGCCCTCCCGCCCGGAGTCGGTGCACACATATATAATATCCACATCCGGCCTTTTTAACAGGCCGCTGACAATTTCATACTGTTTCTTTACACTGTCGATTACTTCGTACTGAAATACGTTCGGAATAAACGGCAATGTTTCAAACGACCATCGTCTGTATTTTTCACCGTATTTTTCCGGATAGCTCATTGTCACCAGATGCCCGACACACCAGGTAATAATGGCCTCTTCCGATTCCATATACCCGTTTCGGTTCTGCATCCGATACCCAAGCGCTCCGGCAAACTCCCGTGCCACGCTCGGCTTTTCCGCAATAAATAAATTCTTACCCATATCGGTCCTCAAAACGAATCCAGACTGATTAACCGCAGACTGCCGTTTTGCTGCGCCTCCCGCTGTAACGCGCCGTCAAAGCGGACTGCAGAAAACAAATATACATAATCGGCCTGCAGGCGCGCCTTGCGGGTACAAAAAAGCAGCCACTCGTAATCTTCGTACGGCATTACCGGCTTCTCCCATCCGCACAGACAGACAATCGTATGACCGCTGTCATCCTGTGCAATCAGATCAATCGTTCCTGCCTTACCGACCCATTCTCCCATCCGGGTGCAGAAAAAAGGCAGTTTCCGCCTGTCGTTGAGATATTCCATATATTCCTGACAGACTTGCCGGAAAAAGGGTGTCACATAACTGCGAAAATCCGGCGCGATATAACAGTCGTAAAAGTCCTCCGGGGACATTTCATCCAGACGACTCAGATGCGGATACAGATAGTGAAAATAAAATGCCACAAAATGATTCCGTATCCGATAGACCCCTTTCTGAGCATTTTCTCTGCCCTCTGTATCATAGGAAAATACCTTTTCCACAATTTCCAGTTCCATCAGATTTTTCAGATAGACGCTGATCTTGGCCCGGGAAAACCCGGTGTGCCGAAAGAGATCATTCAGTTTCTGCCTTCCCGTCGCAAGCGCGGCCAGAATCGTATGATATACCCCGGTTTCCCGCAGCTCTCCCGCGACAAGCCGAAGTGCTTCCTCATGGAGAAAGGCCCCGTCGTGCAGCAGATACCGGCAGATATTCTCCCGAGGCGGAAGGCCCTTTTCAAAGTGGTCCCACAGACCCGGAAAGCCGCCCAGAACCGCATATGTCTCAATCTGCTCCTGCCTGGTGCTTCCGGGAAAGGCACGTACCAGTTCAAAAAAACGCTGTTCTTTGATTTTTATAAAGCCGGCGATCCCGCAGGCCGCCTGTCCGATTTTGCAGACCATGCTGTTTTCGATCCAGCCCACGGCCGTCGAACAGAGAACTGCTATAACCGGCTGCCGGCTGCAATGAAGAAAACGCAGCAGAGACGGTATAAAATCCCCGCTCTGTTTCACAAAATGTTGAAATTCCTCTATGATAATGACCGCTTTCCCTGTCTGCTGCTCCGTCAAAAAGGCAAACAGTTCCGTATACTGCGGATATTCCGGCAGACCGGCGCCCTTTTCCCCGCATTCCTTTCCCCAGATAAAAAGCTGTTCCCGTTCCGAACACGATCTTGCCCGATAAAAGGCAGATGTCTTACCGTCGGCAAATGCCCTGACCTGTTTCATGATTTTCGCATGCTTTTGTCCGTACACAATAACAAGCTGGCTGCCGTTTTTCTCATAATAGCGTTTCAGCAGTTCGATTCCTTCCGTTCCTTCTCTCGCCATATGCAATCCCTGCTATTCCCACACCTGTCTCTCCAACTGATCTTCCAACAGCTCTTCGATTTTTTCTCCGGGCATGGGCTTGCCCAACAGATACCCCTGTATGTATTCGCAGCCGATCTTTTTCAGATAATCAAGCTGTTCCTGTTTTTCCACGCCTTCCGCGATCGTCTCATAACCCAGACGGTTTACCATATCCACAATCGATTCGACAATGATATTCCCCGCCTTATCCCGCAACATGGCATCAATAAATGATTTATCGATTTTTATGGTCTGCACCGGCAGTTTTCGCAGATAGGAAAACGCGGAATATCCGGTTCCGAAATCGTCGATCGCTGCCTGTATGCCGTATTGCCGCAAAAGTTCGAGCTTCCTGATTATATGTTCAAAGTCGTCCACAAGCACCGTTTCCGTAATCTCCAGCTCGATTTCCTTCGGGGAAACATCATATTCTTTTATCAGTGCAATCAGATGATGCGCAAACCCTTCCTGCGCAAACTGCAGGGCAGAAATATTAATCGACATCATCAGACTGACCCCGAATTTCTCTTTCCAGTGCGCCAGTGTGGAAATCGCTTTTTCCATCACCCACTCGCCGATATGAATAATCAGACTGCTTTTTTCCGCAATGGGGATAAACTCTCCCGGACTAATCATCCGGCCGTCCTCATCCCGCCAGCGGATCAGCGCCTCGACGCCGCGCAGATTATTGGAAGCGGTATCGTACTGCGGCTGATAATAGAGCAAAAATTCTTTCTCAAAGACCGCATTTTTCAGTTTCCGCTCAATCTGCGCGGTCTGAACAAAATCCTGTATAATGGGAGCGTCAAAATACCGGATGCCGCTCTTGTTTTCATGCTTTACCCGGAACATCACAATTTCTGCCCGTTCAATCAGCTCCAGCGGCGTCTCCGCCGCTTCCGGGTATTCCGCCACGCCGACGCTGACCGTAATCGTCACCTGATTGCCCGAAAGATCAAACGGTTTTTCCAGCCGCTTGTGTATCTGTTCATACAGCGTTTCCATCGTGCGGTCCCCATAGGGGTCATAAATTGCCAGGCAATAGGCATCCGCATTCAAATGCGCGCATATGATCGTCTCATCCGTGCACAAACTCTTTAAAAACTGTGCAAACTGCTGCAACAGTTCGTCTCCGATCAGTACGCCGATCCCGTCGTTTACCTTCCGGAAATCATTGATATTGATGAAGGCCACACTGACGGCCGCCTTTTCCTGCGCCGCCTTTTCCATCCAGCGCATCAATTCCTGGACAAAACGATTTCTGTTATATAGCCCTGTCAGTGCATCATAATATGCCAGATAAGCCAGATCGTCGTTCTGTCTCTTAAACTTTGTAATATCCCGGAAACGCAGCAGCTTTTCTCTCGGCTGTCCGGCATCGTCCCGGATCACATTGACTTCACACTCGATCCACTGTTTTCCGTCTTTTTTACAAAACTCCCTTGCGGCTGTGGAACCGCCGGTTTCTTCTATATAAATAGCATCCCGTAAAGGTTCCACATCTTCTTCCCTGATTTGCGTAAAGAGCTTTTTGATGTCATTACAATTCCTGATCTCCAAATCAAAGAACAGTTCCCAATTCCCCATAACCAGGCATTTGTCGTCCGCATTGGAAATATACAAAAAGGCATTGCTCGATGTTCCCACAAGGGTACGGTACATATTGCACTCGCCGCTCAGCTTCTGATTCAGCGCTTTCAGCAGATCGATCTGGTATTGAAATTCATTCACGGACATTTTTCCTCCCGCATGTTCAGCCGTTGTTCTGCTTTTTTACAATATACCCTTTCGCTTTCAGAAGTTCCGCGCAGAGAATCGCACCGCCTGCCGCGCCCCGCACGGTATTGTGAGACAAGCCGATAAACTTCCAGTCATAAACCGTATCTTCCCGCAGGCGTCCGATGGAAATGCCCATGCCGTTCTCATAATCCACATCCTGTGTCACCTGCGGCCGGTTATCCTCTTCCAGATATTGGATAAACTGTGCGGGAGCGCCCGGAAGCGCCAGTTCCTGCGGCAGTCCGCGATAAGATACCAAGCTGTCAATCAACTGTTCTTTCGTCGGCTTTTTGCGGAATTTGACAAACACCGCCGCCGTATGCCCGTTCAGCACCGGAACACGGACACACTGGCAGGTGATAACCGGGCTTTCCGCCGGTTTAATCACGCCGTCTTCCACACGGCCGAGTACGCGCAGCGGCTCCCGCTCGGATTTCTCCTCCTCACCGCCGATATAGGGAATAATATTGCCCGTCATCTCCGGCCAGTCCTGGAACGTCTTACCGGCTCCCGAGATCGCCTGATAGGTCGTCGCCACAACTTCGTATGGTTCAAATTCCTTCCATGCGGCCAGTGCAGGCGCATAGCTCTGAATCGAGCAGTTCGGTTTCACCGCAATAAACCCCCGGGTTGTTCCCAATCTCTTTTTCTGAAATGCGATCACTTCCATATGTTCCGGGTTTACTTCCGGAATAATCATCGGCACATCGGGTGTCCAGCGGTGTGCGCTGTTATTGGAGACAACCGGCGTTTCCGTTTTTGCATACGCTTCCTCAATCTTACAGATCTCGTCTTTGGTCATATCCACGGCGCTGAATACAAAATCGACCGCAGACGCCACCTGCTCCACCTGATTGACATCCGCCACGACCAGCTTCTTCACGGCCTCCGGCATCGGTGTGTCCATTTTCCATCTGCTGCCCGCCGCTTCCTCATATGTCCTGCCTGCGGAACGGGGGCTTGCCGCTATCGTTGTCACTTCAAACCACGGATGATTTTCCAGCAGCGCGATAAAACGCTGCCCCACCATACCGGTTCCGCCCAAAATACCAACTTTTAATTTCTCACTCATGATTTTCCTCCGATTCTCTATTCAAAAATGCCCTGCCTTCCGCAATCGCCTGCTCCATAGCCTTCCGGCCCGGCGCACCGCCTGTCAGCCGTCTCTCCACACAGGCTTCCAGACTGACGGCATCATAAATATCCCCGGTAAATACAGGGCTGATCTCCTGCAGCTCTTCCAGAGAAAGGGCATCGATCGTCGTCTCTTTTGTAATACAATATAATACAAGCTTTCCCACGATGCCATGCGCATCCCGGAAAGGCACGCCCTTTTTAACCAGATAATCCGCGGCATCCGTCGCATTCGTAAATCCGTTCATGGCGCTCCTGGCCATCACGTCCCTGCGAAAACGCATCGTCTGCAGCATCCCCTGAAACAGCTTCAGACACCCCTTCACCGTATCCATGGCGTCAAAAGTCAGCTCCTTGTCTTCCTGCATGTCTTTATTATAGGCCAGCGGAAGTCCCTTCATCACAGTGAGAAGCGATAAAAGCGCACCATACACCCGGCCGGTCTTTCCTCTCACCAGCTCCGCAATATCGGGATTCTTTTTCTGCGGCATAATGCTGCTGCCTGTGGAATACGCATCGTCGATTTCCACAAACTGATATTCATTGCTGTTCCAGATAATAATTTCCTCGCTGAAACGGCTGACATGCATCATAATCACGGAGGCCGCCGCCAGATATTCAATCAAATAGTCCCGGTCTGACACGCCGTCCATGCTGTTGCGTGTCGGTCCCGCAAACCCCATCAAATGCGCCGTATACGCCCGGTCCAGAGAATAGGTCGTTCCCGCCAGCGCACCGCTGCCAAGCGGACAGTAATTCATTCTCTTATAGATGTCATGCATCCGTTCACAGTCTCGCCGGAACATTTCAAAATATGCGCCCAGATGATGCGCCAGCGTAACCGGCTGCGCTTTCTGCAGATGCGTAAACCCCGGCATATAGGTATCCAGATGCTCTTCCATCAGGGAAAGCAGGGTCTGCAGCAGTTCCCGCAGCAGGCATTCCGTCTCCTGTATTTCCGTTCTCGTATACAGCCGCATATCCAGCGCAACCTGATCGTTGCGGCTCCTGCCGGTATGCAGCTTTTTGCCCGTATCGCCGATCCTTCGGATCAGGTTGGCCTCCACAAAGCTATGTATGTCTTCGTATTCCTCTGTAATCGCAAGCTTACCGCTTTCCGCATCCTCCCGGATGCCTGTCAGCCCTTTGATGATGGCATCCTTTTCCTCTCCGGTCAGTATATCCTGCTTTGCCAGCATAATCACATGAGCAATACTGCCCTCAATATCCTGCGCAAGCAGTCGCTGATCGAAGGAAATGGAAGCATTAAACCGGTAAACCAGCGCATCGGTTTCTCCCGTAAAACGTCCGCCCCAAAGCTGCGCCATAATTTCCCTCCTGCCGTTTATTAAACTTGAATTTGATAATACCATATATTTCGATTCACTGCAATAAAGTATCGTCGCATTTTGTAAAAGATTACATAATATAAGGTAATATCACTATTCTGGAGAGATGCCATGAACGCCCCGATTTTGCAACTGCACAATATATCCTATTCCTACCACAGTCTGGACGGAGAAATCCCTGCGCTTACGGACATTTCCTTTTCCGTCCGTCAGGGGGAATTTCTCGCCGTTGTCGGACCGAGCGGATGCGGCAAATCCACGCTCCTCTCAATCATCGCCAGACTGCTGACCCCCGAGGGCGGCACCATCGCCTTTCGGAACCCGGACGGCTCGCTGAACTATCCCAAAACAGGGTATATGCTCCAGCACGATCATCTGCTGGAATGGCGTACCATTCTTGGCAATGTCACCCTCGGACTGGAGATCAACCGTCAGAAAACGCCGGAGCGGATTGCCTTCGCCGAAAAGCTTCTGGAAGACTACGATCTCTACAAATTCAAAGACAAACATCCCGGGGAACTTTCCGGCGGTATGCGCCAGCGCGCCGCTCTGATCCGCACCCTTGTTATGAATCCCGATATTTTGCTGCTCGACGAGCCGTTCAGCGCACTGGATTATCAGACCAGGCTGGCCGTATCCGGTGACATTGGCAATATTATCCGCACGACCGGAAAAACCGCCATACTGATTACCCATGACCTCTCGGAAGCCATCAGTCTGGCGGACCGTATCATTATTCTCACCGGACGTCCGGCGACCGTAAAAAAAGAAGTGGCCGTTACTTTGACCAAAACGGACGACTCCCTGCTGGCCGCCCGCAGCGCCCCGGAATTCCAACATTATTTTAATCTTTTATGGAAGGAGCTTTCTCATGAAAAACCGTAACAGTCCGCAGGAACTCACCGCGCAGGAACTTTATCTTAAAAAGCACAGAAAACACCACCATTCCATAACCTGTGTGCGGTTATTCCTGCTGCTCCTCTTTCTGGGCATCTGGGAACTCTGCGCCGATCTGTCCGTTATTGACAGCTTCTTTTTCAGCAGTCCGAGCCGGGTATTGTCCTGTTTCCTGTCCATGGTGGCAGATCACTCCCTTTTCGGGCATATCGGTGTCACCCTGCTGGAAACGCTCGTCAGTTTCTTTCTCGTGATCGCCATAGGTCTGCTGGCGGCAACGCTGCTCTGGTATTCCAAAAGTCTCTCGGAAATTATGGAGCCTTATCTGGTCATTCTGAACAGCCTGCCCAAGTCCGCACTGGCGCCGCTGTTTATCGTATGGCTCGGCACCGGTACGGACACAATCATTGTGGCAGGCATCTCGGTCGCCCTGTTCGGCTGCATCATCAGCCTTTATACAGGCTTCCACCAGGTGGATGAAGAAAAAATGACATTAATTTATACGTTGGGCGGCACGAAAAAAGACGTGTTTTTGAAAGTGGTACTGCCCGATTCGATTCCCACAATCCTGAGCACGATGAAAGTGAATATCGGTCTTGCGCTCGTCGGTGTCATCATCGGAGAATTTCTCGCCGCCCGCCGCGGACTCGGCTATCTGATCATCTACGGCAGCCAGGTATTTCAGCTCCATCTCGTCATCACCAGCATTATTATCCTCTGCATGATCGCCATGGCGCTGTATCAGTTGATTCAGTATACCGAGCACTGGTATAAAAAGCGGCTGTAACTACTTTGCACCGGAGATCGGCCGCACCTGCGGGCCTTTCTCCATCAGATCGTGCAGTTTTTTCACTGCTTCCCGGATGCCGCCCACTTCATCGATCAGTCCCTCGCGGACCGCCTCACCGCCGACCAGAATCGTTCCCATGTCCTTGGTCAGAACGCCGGTCGTCATCATCATCTCTTCCATGCGTTCGCGGGTGACACGGCAATGGCTGCAGACAAAGCCCGTGATCCGGTCCTGCATCTGTTTGAAATAGTCAAAAGTCTGCGGTGCACCGATCACCATGCCGTTCATCCGCACGGGATGGATTACCATCGTTCCGGTAGGCACGATATACGAATAATCCGTGCTGGTGGCAATGGGCACGCCGATCGAATGGCTGCCTCCCAGGACAAGCGAAACGGTGGGCTTGCTCAGGGAAGCGATCATCTCCGCAATCGCAAGTCCTGCCTCCACATCACCGCCCATCGTATTGAGCAGTACCAGAAGTCCCTGTATCTCTCCGCTGTCTTCAATGGCGGCAAGCTGCGGCAGGATATGCTCATACTTCGTCGTCTTGGTATTGCTGCCCAGATTGTCGTGTCCTTCCACTTCCCCGATAATCGTTATCAGGTGCACGTTTCCCATCGTTGTCTGTCCCGTCTCTTCAATGCGCTCGTCCCGGTGCTTTTCCTCTTCCCGCTTCTCCGACCGGGCGCCCTTCTCTGCGTTGTTCTGATACGCCGCATTTTCACTTTTGTTCTGTACACTCTTATGATTTTTATGATTCTTTGCCATAGTGACTCCTTTGCCGCAATATAAAAAAAGAGCAGTCCGCTCTTTTTCAGCGTTCTGCCCTCTATTATCCACAGTTTTGATAGAATCATTCGTCAAATATCAAAATCTTCCTGTCCTTCCTTTACTTCCACGTCAAACTCCAGAAGTTCCGGCCCCGGTTCAAAATCAAACTGGATCTCCCGCCGTTTGTGTTTTTTCGGGAGCGGCAGCGGATTGGGAATATACTGGATTTCTTCTGAGGATTTGTCTTTATCTGTCACGCTTTTGCTCCTTTGCCGTGTTTATATACTCTGCCTGTAACCGCTCTACCATTTCCTGATATTTCTCCCGGCACGCCTCGTTTTCGCCCTCTTCGATCAGTCTGACACAGGGACTGATATAGGTATCATACAATTCCCGGTAAATCGTCTCATGTTCTTTCTGCTTATTGACACGCTTGACAATCGTCGGCGCCAGATCATAGTACTGTGCAATCAGCGCTTCCCCGCCCGGTGCAGTGGAGAGATAATTGTCCCGGTACGCCTTTAAAACCTGCAGCTCATAACAGTCGCGCGGCTTATGCAGGCTTTCACAGACTGCCGTCGTAATATAACAGAGTTTTCTGCGGAATCCCTCTTTCAGAGAGTCGAACGTGGCAGCCTGAATATTGCTTTTCTTAAAGGCAGCGGACCACTTCCGGCAGATACAGTCCGTCAGATCGGCCAATCCCGCATCCGTGTACAGAATCGCCGGCAGCACATATGTCACCATATACATATTCATCGTCATCTGCAGCGACTCTCTGCCCAGTCTGCCCACGCCGCTGTTTTCCATGGCCCGCTGCGCGGCGTCTGTCACCGTCTCTGCCAGTGTTTCTGCCGCTGCCGTCCGATCGGGAGCCGCATGCATGATTCTGTCGATCGTTTTCAGCTGCTTCTGACAGGCCAGCAGATAATTCTGAAAACTTCCCTCATACTGATTCCGCTGAAAGCCTTTTACCGTCTTTTCCACATCGCAGAAAAGGGAGTCAACACATTCCCGGAATGCTTCCAGCTCCGCCGCATAATTACCCGCATCAACTTCGTCCGTATCCGCCACGGCAAACGTCTCCCCGCAGAACATGCAGATAATCTGATTTCTACCTGCCGGGATCTGCATCACTTCCTTGCATTTCGGACATCTGCCCTCTCTGTATACCATCATGTTATTTACCCTTTCCTCCGGCGGCTGCTTCTTTATTCATCCCAGTTCGTATACACAGCCTGTACGTCGTCGTCGTCATCCAGCAGATCCAGCGTGCGCTGCAGGTTTTTCACGTCTTCTTCCGCTGACAGCGCCACATAATTCTGCGGAATCATCGTCACTTCCGCCGACACCATCTCGATGCCCGCGTCTTCCACCGCCTTTCTGACACCTTCCAGTGCATCCGGCTCCGTAATGATCTCGTAGCTGTCCTCTTCCTCGGAAAAATCTTCCGCTCCCGCATCCAGCACTGTCATCATCAGATCGTCACCGTCGCCGTCGTATGCCTCTTTGTCGATAATAATCTGTCCCTTTTTGTCAAACATAAAGGACACGCATCCCTGTGTACCGATGCTGCCGCGTCCCTTGGTAAACGCGCTTCTGACATTGGCGGCGGTACGGTTTTTATTGTCGGTCAGCGCATCGACGATAATCGCGATGCCGCCCGGCCCGTAGCCTTCGTATGTAACATACTCGTAATTGACGTTGCCCGTATCGCCGGCCGCCTTTTTAATCCCCCGCTCGATCGTATCATTGGGCATATTATTGGCCTTGGCCTTGGCCACGACGGCGGCAAGCCGGAAATTGTTGTTGACATCGGGTCCGCCCTCTTTGACGGCTACCGCAATCTCTCTGCCGATAATGGTAAATATTTTGCCCTTTGCGGCATCGTTCTTTTCTTTTTTATGCTTGATATTTGCAAACTTTGAATGTCCTGACATAGTGTTTCTGTTCTCCTTTTCTGATTTCCCTATGTAAAAGAACCCCGCCCGGCGAAATCCCACGCCGAAAGCTCAGTCTTCCCCGCTCCCGGACGCTGCGGCCTGTGCCGTCACCGGCGACGGCTTTGTCACCAGCACATTTTCAATCATCCTGTTTTTTACGGAAAGCACTTTGAAATGCCAGCCGTCCACATCCGTCTCAAACTCCTCTTCGTCATCCGGGATCTTGTCCATCCTGGCAATCAGGAACCCATTCAGCGTTTCGAAGTCTTCTTCATCAAAGGCAATGCCGAAACGCTCCTCCAGTTCCTCCAGCGGCGTCAGTCCTTCTATCACATATTCATTTTCGCTCTTTTCCTCTATGTGGCCTTCTTCTTCGTCATACTCATCCATAATATTGCCCACAATCTCTTCCAGTATGTCCTCCATAGCCACCAGTCCCGCCGTCTGTCCGTACTCGTCAATGACAATGACCATCTGTATTTTCATGGCACGCATATTATGAAAAAGGACATCGATATTTCTCGTCTCCGGGATAAATCTCGCCTCCCGTACAAGCCCTTTGATACTCTTGATCTTTTTTTCGGCGATCGCAGCGCTCTTTGTCTCCCGCATGCGGACGGCATCCTTAAAATGCAGGATTCCGATAATATGATCGATATCCCCGTCATAGACCGGATACCGGCTCTTATTTTCTCCGATAATAAATGTTATGACTTCCTGCAATGTCATATTGCCGTCCAGTGCAACTATATTTTTGCGGCGCACCATGACATCCTGTGCTTCCTTGTCACCAAACGCAAAAATATTGGTAATCATCTCCGCTTCGCTCGCCTGCAGCACACCCTGCTCATGCCCTTCATTGACCATGGAAATGATCTCTTTTTCCGTCACATCTCCGTCAAACTGCCTGCCGGTCAGCCTGGACAGGATCTTCCTGATCCGCCCGGACGCCGCGGCAGTAGGCCCACCATCGTCCATCTCTTCATCTCCTCTTTCCAAAATCTAACAAAGTCTTATGTATGAATATAGCATTTTCTCTATCCTGCGTCAAGAACGCCGTTGACAACTGTCAGATGCACATCCTGTCCATACGTCGTATAAACGACTGCCCCTGCCTGCTGCAGCGCCTTACCCGTCTTTTTCTCCGCAGCCTCCGCCGTCACAACAGCAATCTGCGGCTGCAATGCTTCAATCAGATCCGTACTGGCACCGTTGTCTCTGCCGTGATGCGCCGCCTTATAAACATCCACTGCGGGAAGGTCTTCTTCCAGCAGCTCCCGGATCCGCTTTTTTTTTGCATCTCCGGCAAAAAAGAATGTCCTGCCCTCATATGCCGCCAGCACTGCGATCGAATAATTATTGGCATTGTCATACGAAGTCTCCTGCGGCGGATAAATCGTCAGCCGCAGTTCTCCGTACACCGCCTCCCTTACGTCATGCGGCACGGATACATTTTCCTTCTCCAGTCTTTCGTCCAGCGCATCCTGCAGCCCGGACCCTTTCTCGCAGTCGGTCGTCAGAACGGTGTCCACCGCAAACGCGTTCAGCAGCGCCGCGGCGCCGCCGATATGGTCCCGGTCCGGGTGGGTCAGTATCAGCAGATCAATCCGCTCCACACCAAGTTCCCGCAGCTTTCCCACCAGTGCCCGGCTGTCCTGCGGCACACCGGTATCAATCATAATATTGGCGTCTTCCGTCCGCAGTAGAATGCTGTCCGCATCCTCGGAACATGAGAAAAACCAGACATCCAGTCCGGCAGAGCGCTCCTGCTCCGCAGACGGTATCCCTGCACCGGTTTCCGCATCTGCCTCCACGGTTGTCTCCTGCAGACTGTCTCCCGGTTTCCCGGTCTGTCCGCAGCCCTGCAGAAACAGACAGCAGCACAGAAAAGCAGGCAGCCAGCCTGTCAGCCGCCTGCGCCGCACCCTTTTCACGGATTGTTCCGCCCTGCGGCGGCAGCCTCCCTCCGGGCAGGCTGTTCCATCGCTTTTGCGCATGTTCTCTCCTTTTATGTATCCAGCTCCAGACTAATCAAAAGCCCTCTGTTTACTTTTTCCATAATGTCCTGATCCAGATGACATACTTTATCCTTTAACCGTTTCTTATCAATGGTACGGAGCTGTTCCAGCAATACAACCGAATCTTTAACCATCTCATAGCGGTTGGAATCCAGTTCGATATGGGTGGGCAGCTTCGCCTTGTTCATCTTCGATGTAATGGCTGCGCAGATAACCGTCGGGCTGTGCCTGTTGCCCACATCATTCTGAACAATCAGGACAGGCCTGACACCGCCCTGTTCGGAACCGATCACCGGCCGTAAATCCGCATAGTATACATCTCCACGTCTCATGATATTTCTCGCACTTCCTTCATTTAATATAGCTTTCCTCAGCAATATTATTGCCTCTTTTCCGGAAGGTATTCAAAATCATCATAATAATCTTTTGTGCCCGTAATCCGTCCGTCCTGCCGGTAGACACGCGGCACCCGTTTTGTCAGATCGCAGACCAGCTCATAGTTAAAGCGCCCTGACAGTTCCCCCAGGTATTCCGCGGTAATCCGTTCTGCGCCGTCACTGCCGAGCAGCGTCACCGGATCCCCCTCCCGGGCCTGCGGTATCTCCGTCACATCCACAATCATCTGATCCATGCACACTCTGCCAAGAATCCGCGCCCGCTTCCCGTGGATCAGCACGTGCCCTTTATTGGAAAGTGACCGCGGATAACCGTCTCCATACCCTACCGGAACGGTCGCAGCACGCATCCCGTCTGCGGCGGTAAACGTACCGCCATAGCTGATTTCCGCGCTTTCTTCCAGTTCTTTCACAAAGACAATGCGGCTTTTCAGAGAAAGCGCCGGCTGCAGCGTCAGAATGTCCCGCTCCACCTCATCCGAAGGCCACAGACCGTACAGGGCGATGCCCGCCCGTACCATATCCATATTTGCCTCTGGCATCCGAATAATGCCGGCGCTGTTGGAACAGTGCCGCACCGGTATCCGCAGTCCCAGTTCCGATTCGATGCGGCCAGTAAAGGCCACAAACTGCGCCGTCTGCCGCCCGGCAGCGCTCTTGTCTCTCATATCGGCTTTGGCAAAATGCGTAAAAATGCCCTCTATGCAAATGCCCGGCAGTGATGCCGTCTCTCTGACAAAGGCAAGGCCGGAATCGTCCGGCCGGATGCCGATCCGCGACATCCCCGTATCCACTTTGATATGCACCCGGGCCGTCATACCGAGCGCTACGGCGGCGTCCGACAGCTCCCCGGCACTGTCCGCCCGAAACAGTGTGGGGCGGATTCCCATAGAGATCATCTCCCGGTAACAATAGGGAAACGTATAACCGAGAACCAGTATCGGTTTCCGCACACCGCTCTTTCGCAGGATGCGCGCCTCCTCGAAAGTGGCCGTCGCAAACCCGTACAGATAGGGCAGCGGTTCCAGCGTACGCGCAATCGGCACGCTGCCGTGCCCGTAACCGTCCGCCTTAATAACCGCCGTCATCTTCGTCTCTTTCGCAATATTGGCCTTCATATGCTCCATATTCTGACATATCGCATCCAGATCGACTTCCGCATACACTCTGGCATACGTCTCCAGCTTTTCCGTGATATTCATCTGTCCGTTCCTCCCTTATCCGTCCGTATCAGGCGCAGCAATCCCGGCAGCGCCTGCAGCAGATCCCCCGCCATAACCGCATACGCCGATTTCTCCGCAGACGCCATATTGCCGGCAAGACCATGGATATAAACGGCCAGACAGGCCGCTTCCGTCCCCGTCATCCCCTGCGCCGTCAATCCTGCCAGAATTCCCGCCAGCACATCGCCGCTTCCGCCGGTCGCCATCCCGTTGTCCCCGGACAGATTGACATATGCCGACCCTTCCGGATCTGCCACAACCGTTCTGGCGTCCTTGCTGACCAGAACGACCCGATGTGCCCGGGCATAGTCCGCCGCCGTGAAAATTCTTTGCTCCATACAACATTTTATGCTCTTTTTCGTCAGCCGTGAAAACTCTCCCATATGCGGCGTAAAATATACCGTCCGCTCCCGCCCGGCCTGTATCTCCATCCAGTCGGGATGCGCCGCCAGAATATTCAGTCCGTCCGCATCCACTACAAGCGGGCAGGCGGCATGTTCCCATACATATTCCATAACCGCACAGGCCCGCTTGTCCGTACCAATCCCCGGCCCGATCACAACGCAGTCCGCCCAGGCAAGCCCGTCCCGCAGAATATCCGCCGGCAGCCCGGTTCCGTATGTGTCCACAATGGCTTCCGGTACGGCCTGCAACAAAAGACCGCGATTCTCCCGCGACGTCAGAACACGCACCAGTCCCGCACCGGCCCGGTATGCACCGAGAACCGCAAACCGGCAGGCGCCGTACATCCTGTCACTGCCTGCGATAACAAACACCTTGCCGAAACTGCCCTTATGTCCGTCGTTTTTCCTGACGGGAAGTCGTTTCAGATCGCTGTGGTCATACGCAAAGACACGCGGCCTTTTTTCCTCCGTATGGAAAATTCCGATTTTACGGCAAACCACTTCTCCCGCATAATCCGCTCCCGGATAAAAGACCAGTCCTGTTTTTGTATATCCGTATGTCACGGTCAAATCCGCTCGCACCGCCGCGCCGAGCACCGCTCCCGTATCCGCGTCGATGCCGGAAGGAATATCCGCCGACACGACAAAAGCATCCCTGTGATTAATATAATCAATCAGCTCCCGCGTACTTTCCCGCACCTCCCCGGACGTCCCGATTCCGAGCAGAGCGTCAATGATAATATCATACCGACCTTGCGGCAATGCACATTCCACGCATGCGCCCATATGCTCTACAATCCTGATCTGCGCCGCCGTTTCCGGGCTGCACTTCTCCCGCTTCCCCGCCAGCATATATGTCACCCGGCATCCGTGTTCCTGTAAGATACGGCCGATGGCAAAGCCGTCGCCGCCGTTATTTCCACAGCCTGCCAGAACCAGCACCGTCTTTTCCGGCAGTGACCCTTCCGGAAAGCGCCGGATAATCTCTTCTGCCGTACTGCAGGCGGCACGCTCCATCAAAACAAGAGACGGTATTCCCGTCTCTTCTATTGTGGCTCTGTCATATGCCTTCATTTGCGCCTTTGTCACCAGATATTGCATGATTTGCCTCCCAAAACCCTGATATGTGAAAACGAATCGCGCTACGCGATTCGTCTTCACCCTTTTTTCACCGGCGGCCGCTCCCCCGGATTATACTGCATATCAAAAATCTCAAGCACTTCCGAACCAAAAATATCGTGCATATAGGAGTACAGATTAAAGTTCTCCGTCTCGCTCTCCTGTTTCCTCACAACCTGCTTTTTTAACTCCACTCTCGTCTTGTTGAGCCATTCATCGATCTCCCGAATCACATCGGTATTCTTTTTCATGCGGTCATAGCAGATTTCCATTGTAGCCAGCATCAATTTATAGTTTACTTCCTGAATCTCTTTGGGAAGCGCCGCATCCATCTCCCGGCATTCCCCCATCTTCCGGTTACACTCCGTAATCAGCCTTCTGTTTTCCTCCATTTTCCGGTCCACTTCGGGAGAATCGGACTCTATCTCATCCATGGAGGCGACAATCTCTCCCATCAGCCGCTTTTTCAGACGGTGGATGTCCTTCATGTCGTTGGTCACTTTGCCCTGCTGCTTCAAAAGTTCATTCAACTTTTCCGTCAGGCGGACAATCTCCGGCGTGCTGCCCATCTGTGTAAACAGCTTATGCCATTTATTGTCCAGCGTCAGGACAGGGATGTCTCTGCCGGCCAGCGCCGCCCTGTATCGTTTATCATCCCGTTTGCCTTTATTCCCCTTATTTTTTCTCCCTATCATAACCCCTCATCCCTTTTGCTTTTCGTAGCAACTGATCGTATAGGACAATTTCATCAGACTGTCTGACAGATGTACATTCTCTACCTGCACGCCTTCCGGCACATGCAGATCCACATGGGCAAAATTCCAGATCGCTTTGATGCCGTACGCTATCAGCCGGTCTGCCACCGTTTCCGCGCTCTCCTTGGGGATTGTCAATACCGCAATATCAATATCGTGCTCCCGAATCCGCTGTTCTACCAGCTCCATCGGCTCTACGGTAAGGTTTCTCACCTTTTTTCCAAACAACTCCGGATTTACATCGAAGATGCCCTGCATAATAAAACCACGCTTTTCAAAGTTCATATAATTGGCAAGCGCCTGCCCCAGATTGCCCGCCCCGATAATAATCAGATGATGCTGCTTATCCAGCCCCAGTATCCTTCCGATTTCCTCATATAGATATTCTACGTTGTATCCGTATCCCTGTTGCCCAAAACCACCAAAATTATTGAAATCCTGCCTGATCTGGGAAGCCGTTACCTGCATCAGACTGCTCAGATCCTGAGAGGAAATGCGTTCTACCCCTTCGTCCCTGAGTTCTCCAAGATACCGGAAATACCTTGGCAGTCTTCCGATGACCGCCTGCGAAATCCCTTTTCCTTCCATCTTGTCATGCCCCTGAATCTTATATTTCCGCGAATTTGCGCTTCGCGCTCTGTTCCGGTCCCGCTGCATCCTGCCTCTGCAGTATGCAACGCCTCGAATAAGCTCGCGCTTCGCGCTCGCTTATTCTTCATTATATATTCATGTTAAATTCCTGTCAATGAATGGGTTGTATTTAAAATGGTTTTCCTTTAAAATAACAGTGCAAGAGGGATATGCAACCGGAGGAAAAATCGATGATTTTATCATGTCAGAATATAAAAAAGCAATTCGGCGAAGACACAATCCTGAAGGGTTGTTCTTTTTATGTCGAAGAATACGAAAAGGCAGCCATCGTCGGCATCAACGGAGCGGGAAAAACAACGCTCCTGCGCATTATCATGGGCGAATTACCGGCGGATGAGGGAACGGTGGTGCTCTCCCGCGGGAAAACAATCGGATACCTGCCGCAGCTTGTCACCTTTGACAGTGAAAATACCATATATGACGAGCTGCTTTCGGTAAAGCAGAATCTGATTTCGCTGGAACAGCAGATGCGGGAAGCTGAAATGCAGATGAAACGTGTCTCGGGAGGGGAACTGGACGCACTGATGAATCTCTATGCCTCTCTCACGCATCAGTTTGAAACGGAAAACGGCTATGCCTATCGGAGTGAGCTGACGGGCGTATTAAAAGGACTCGGATTTGCCGAAGAAGACTTTACCAGGCAAATCCAGACGCTTTCGGGCGGGCAGAAAACACGGGTCGCGCTTGGCAAACTGCTTTTGCTGAAACCGGATCTGATCCTGATCGACGAGCCGACCAACCATCTGGATATGGACTCCATCGCCTGGCTGGAAACGTATCTGATGAATTATAAGGGCGCCGTTCTCGTCGTATCGCACGACCGGTATTTCCTGGATCGTATCGTGACAAAGATCGTGGAAATCGATCTGGCGGAAACCACGGTATTTTCCGGCAACTACACCGACTATGCCGCCAAAAAGGAGCAGCTGCGCATCTCCCGCTGGAATGCCTGGCAAAACCAGCAGCGTGAAATCCGCCATCAGGAAGAAGTCATTGAAAAGCTGCGCTCCTTTAACCGGGAAAAGTCAATCCGGCGGGCCGAAAGCCGGGAAAAAATGCTGCAGAAAATCGATGTGCTGGAAAAACCCACCCAGTCCCGCACCGATATGAAAATGCGGCTTACACCCCGTATTCTCAGCGGAAACGACATCTTGTCCGTCACCGCCCTGAAAAAGTCCTTTGACAGCATTACGCTTTTCGACCATCTGGACTTTGAACTGAAACGCGGAGAACATGTGGCACTGATCGGCAGCAACGGCACCGGGAAAACAACGATCCTGAAAATTATCAACGATCTTATCCCGGCCGATGAAGGAAAAATCCGTACGGGGACCAATGTGCAGATCGGCTACTACGATCAGGAGCATCATGTTCTGCACCCCGACAAAACGTTGTTCGAAGAGATTGCGGACGCCTATCCGACATTGACCAACACCGAGATCCGCAATACGCTCGCCGCTTTTCTCTTCACCGGCGACGATGTGTTCAAGCTGGTGCGCGAGTTGAGCGGCGGGGAACGGGGACGTGTTTCTCTCGCCAGATTAATGCTCTCGGAGTCCAATTTCCTGATTCTGGACGAGCCGACCAACCATCTTGACATCATGTCGAAAGAGATATTGGAAGACGCGCTGAACCACTATG
>CAJUCC010000091.1 GCA_910585205.1 uncultured Lachnospiraceae bacterium | reverse complement strand
GGCCTGATTATGGCGCGGCGCATGACGCTGGAAGGGGCAAAGGTAAAGGTCGTTGCGGAACTGATGCCTTATTCCGGCGGATTGAAACGCAATATCGTACAGTGCCTGGATGATTTCGGGATTCCGCTGAAACTCAGCCATACGGTTGTTGCGATCCGGGGCAGAGAGCGCGTGGAAGGCGTTACGCTGGCACGGGTTGACGCGGCGGGAAAACCCGTGCCGGGAACGGAAGAAGATTACGGATGCGATACCCTCTTACTCTCCGTGGGCCTGATACCGGAAAATGAGCTTACCCGCGGCATGAGCGTGGAAATGGATGCCGTGACAGCCGGCCCGGTTGTCAACGAGAGCCTGGAAACGAATGTTCCCGGCGTGTTCGCCTGCGGCAATGTCCTGCATGTTCATGATCTGGTTGACTACGTGTCCGAAGAAGCCGCACGCGCGGGCAAAAATGCGGCCGCATTCGCAGAAAAGAGACAGGCAGATGGGACTGCGGGCAGGGAAGCGGAGAGCGGCAGCGCGCAGCGCAGGCCGGAGATTTCCCTTGTGCCCGGTCCGGGTGTGCGCTATACCGTTCCCCAGCGTATCCGGGCGGATAAAATGGAGGAACGTCTGACCGTGCGTTTTCGGGCGGATGCGGTATACCGCCATGCCTGTATCGCCGTGTACGGCGACGGAGAGCGTATGATACATCGCCGCAAACCGGTGATCGCACCGGGCGAGATGGAAACGCTGATTCTGGAAAAGCGGCAGCTTGCCGCATATCGGGATCTGCGGCAGATTACCGTAACGATCGAGGAGGCATAATATCTATGGAAAAGAAGGAGCTTACCTGTATCGGCTGTCCGGTCGGCTGTACTGTCACTGTGACAATGCAGGACGGAACCGTCACGGACATCACCGGCAATACCTGCCCGCGCGGCAAAAGTTATGCCGAAAAAGAAGTGACCGCACCGACGCGGGTCGTGACATCGACAGTCTGCGTAGAGGGCGGAGACAGAGCGCTTGTCTCCGTTAAGACAGCGCGGGATATTCCCAAAGACAAAATATTTGCCTGTATGCAGGCGATCAACGGTATAGTGGCGGAGGCGCCGGTTGCGATCGGCGACGTGCTTCTGGAAAATGCGGCGGAAACCGGAGCGGCGATCGTGGCGACCGGAGCGGTGCGGAGGGTAACGGATGCAGGAGAGCAGACTGTTTAAAATCGTATATTACCTGCTGGATAAGGGGCGCGCCACAGCGCCCGAGCTGGCAGAAAAATTTGAAGTGTCGGTAAGAACCATTTACCGGGATATTGACGCTCTGAGCGGAGCGGGGATTCCTGTTTACGCGGAGGCGGGACGAAACGGCGGCATTTCTCTGATGGATCATTTCGTTCTCGATAAGGCGATTTTGTCGGGAGAAGAGAAGCAGGAAGTACTTGCCCTGCTGCAGAGCCTGCATACGATGCGGGATACGGACGGCGATCGGACGCTGCAGAAGCTTTCCGCGCTATTTCAGGCTGACGCGGAAAGCTGGCTGGAAGTGGATTTCTCAGGATGGGGCAGTCAGGAATATCACAACCGGAAATTTAACCGGTTAAAATCGGCGGTGATACACTGTAAGAATGTAAAGATTCTCTATGCGGGATCTTGTCGGGAGGTCAGGGAGCGGGTGATACAGCCGTTACGGCTGCTGTATAAGTCGAGAGCGTGGTATGTGAAAGCGTATTGTACGGAAAAACAAGATTACCGCTTATTCAGACTGAGCCGCATTCTGGAACTGGAAGTTCTGGACGAAAGCTTTTCCCGCCGCGCCGTCCCGGAGCAGACAGACACTTCTGCGCGGATATACAGGGAGATCGTGCTGCGGTTTCCCCCGGAGGCGGCATATCGTGTCTGTGATGAGTTTGATGCGGCGCAGATTCAGCGGCAGGAAAACGGTGATTTTATCGTTACCGCGCAGATGCCGGAAGACGGTTGGCTGACAGGGTTTCTGTTGTCGTTCGGAATGCAGGTGGACATTATCGAACCGGCCGGACTGAGAGCGGTGGTGGCGGAACAGGCGCGGCGGATTTACGAGAAGAACCGCGTCTGATCCTGCGGAATGATCCTTGTCATTCGCCGGTCGTCTCTCTGCGGATCAGCACCGGCGGCACGACTCTGTGGATCGGCTCTTTCAAAGGAGCCGGTTTTCTTTTTTTTCGTTCATTCATCAACTCCACAAGCAGACTGACCGCTTCATGGGCGATTTTGTCAATCTGCTGCCCCACCGTACTGATGGGGATGACCGCCTGCGTCGCGATCGGAGAGTTGTCAAATCCCACGATCAGATAATCGTCCGGGAGCGTTCCGTATTTTCTCACAAGCAGATTGAGCAGGACATTGGCATGGGTATCATTGGACACAAACAGTCCCTTTTTCAATCCCCTGCAGTCCGCCTCCAGTTCATCCAGTGTTTCCTGCAGATATTTCTGGGTCAGCGCATAGGTGCTTTCAAAGGGCTTGTATATGATCCGGTGCTGCAGGTTTTTCTTCTGGCAGGTGTCCAGAAAACCCCGGATACGGCCGTAAGCGGGGAGATTGGAGGGCACAGAGGAATTGACATGAATCAGGATGTCGCAGCCCTGCTCCGCCAGCAGGCTGGTGGCCTGTATCGCACCCAGATAATTGTCGGTATTGACACTGCATACGTGCTCGTCTTCCCGCTCGATTGTGACAATGGGGAGCTGTAGCTGCGCCAGTTCCAGGGATGGAATGGTGTAACTTAAAATAATCAGCCCCTCGATTTTATAAGCGAGCAGCTCCTTGATATAACGCCGCTCGATCTCTTCTTGTTCATCACCGACGAAAACGAGAAATTTATAACCGAACGTTTCATATGTCAGAAGAATCTGATTCAGCATTTCGGAATAATAATCGTTAAAGAGGTTGGGGATAACGACCCCGATAAATTCGGTCTTGCCATTGGCAAGGATCCGCGCCACTTTGTTTTCCTGATAATCCAGTTTTTCCAGCGCATCGGATATGATTTCCTGATTTTCCAGTGTCAGGGAATCGGGATCATTAAAAAATCGCGAGATTGTCGTTTTGGAAAATTTCGTAAATCGCGCGATGTCGTCAAATGTTACATTTTTTTTCTTACCCATACTGCATAAATCCTTTTGTTTCTTTCATAATACTGTATTTTATTGATTATAGCAGAATGCTGCATATAATTCAATAAGCGACCCGTAAGGAAGGGGTTACGTAACCGGTTTTGTAGAGTGTGCATAAGGAGAAAAGCGGTAAATTGTGCACAATTAATAAAATTATAATTGCCTGTTGACGGACAAAGATACAATATGCTACCATAAATGTGAAAAGTAACCGGTTACTTAACTGGTTATTCATAGGGAAAAGAAAAATAAAATGAAAAAGGAGGAGGAAAATTGCATGAAAGGAAAAGTTTCGGGAAAGGGCATTGCGCTGGCGCTGACGACGACGCTTCTGGCGGCTTCTCTGAGCGGATGTACGTTCGGGTTTGCGAGTGACCCTGACGATCCCAACGAAGTGGTGGAAGAAATTCCGATTGACACGTCCGTGGATACCTTCCAGTATGACAGCTCACTGCGCGGAACGAGCATCACACTGCTGAACTCAAAGGCTGAGATTCAGGTGGCTCTGGAAAAGATGAGCGCTGCATACGAAGAAAAATCGGGCGTCCATGTGGAGATTATGCCGGTGACGGAAGGCGATTCCCCGTACACGAAGGTGGTAAGCCTGTATAACTCGGGCAACCCGCCGACGCTGGCGATTCTGGACACGACGGATGTGATCGCGCTTGCCGCAGAGAAGGCGCAGGACCTTACCGATGAGCCATGGGTGGCAGAGGCGGACGGCTATGTGACGGAAATCGACGGCAGGGTATATTGTTTTCCGCTGTGTATCGAGGGAAGGGGCATTATCTACAATAAGGCGGTGATTGAAGGCGCACTGGGACGAACATTTGATCCTGCCGCGATCAAAACACAGACGGATTTTGTAAACCTTCTGGAAGAGTTAAAGGCGGCAGGTATCCGCAGGCCGGTTTCCATGGCGAAAGAAGACTGGTCGCTGGGCGCGCATCATCTGCAGTATATCTATGAGCTGTATGACGGGACGACGGCGGGCGCGCAGGAGAAAGTGGAGGAGATCAAGGCCGGGACGCTGGATCTGGACAGCTATGACAGGCTGCACGATTTCCTGAATATGTTTGACATCCTGAAAGCCTATAACGTGGCACAGGGCGATCCGCTGGGAGCGGATTACGATGAAATGGCGATTGATCTGGCAGACGGGAAAACGGCGTTTTGGTTTAACGGAAACTGGGCTTGGACGAATCTGGCGGAAGCCGGAGCGACGGCAACGGATGAGTATGGCTTCCTTCCTTATTTTATGAACGACGACGAATCCGATTTTGCCAATCAGAAAATACAGGCTTCACCGTCCAAACAGGTGATGCTTGACCGCATAGTGGCGGATGAAAAACAACAGGCGGCGGCAAAGGAATTTCTGAACTGGATCGTATTCAGCGAGATCGGTCAGCAGATGCTTGTCAAGACATGCAATGTGATTCCGCCGTTCCAGAATAATCCGTATGAGCCGACCGACCCGTTGAGCGCGGATATTTATGACAAGGTACATAACGATCAGGCGTTCAATGCTTCGGTTATCGTTCCCAACGATCACTGGGCCGTACTGGGCGCGGCGATGCAGAAGTATCTGGCGGACCGGAGCGACAAGGAGGAATTGATCGATTCCATCGGTGATTATTGGGCACAGCAGAAATAGATTGGGAAAGGAGAGAAATAGAAATGAAATCAACCAAACGTGTGAAAGATTTCTGTATGTTTGGACTGCCGGGTATGATCTGCTTTTTTTCGGTTGTCATTATCCCGTTTGTCTATGGCGTTTACCTGACACTGACAGACTGGGACGGCGTTGCGGAAACCAAGAAGTTTATCGGACTTCGGAATTTCGGGGGCGTTATGCAGGACAGAGAGTTCTGGACCTCGCTGATTCTGACATTTGAATATGTGATTGTTGTCGTTTTGCTTGTTAATGTGCTGGCGTTTGCCATCGCTTATCTTCTCACAAGGGGGATCAAGGGGCAGAACTTCTTCCGGGCCGGTTTCTTTACGCCCAACCTGATCGGCGGTATCGTGCTCGGCTACATATGGCAGTTTGTATTTTCCAGAGCCTTTGTCAATATCGGAGAATCGACCGGCTGGGGCCTGTTTGAAATTTCCTGGCTGTCCACACCGGGCAAAGCGTTTGCGGCGCTGGTGCTGGTGACGGTATGGCAGCTTTCCGGCTATATGATTCTGATTTATATTGCAGGCTTTATGGGACTGAGCGAGGACGTGATGGAAGCGGCCAGCATCGACGGCGCCTCCGGCTGGAAACAGATGGTGCATATCATTATGCCGCTGATGATGTCCTCCATTACGATCTGCCTGTTCCTTACCTTATCCCGTGCCTTTATGGTATACGATGTAAACCTTTCCCTTACGGCAGGCGGCCCTTACGGCACGACCCAGATGGCGGCAATGCACGTGTATGAAAAGGCATTTACATCGAGAAAGTATGGCCTCGGACAGGCGGAAGCGTTTATTCTCTTTATCGTGGTGGCCTGCATCAGCGGCCTGCAGGTATACTTTACAAAGAAACAGGAGGTGGAAGCATAATGAAGCAGACGACAATTGGCGGAAATAAAAGAAAGCTGATGAACGGGCTGGCAGTTGCGTTACTGGTTGTGATCTTTATCGCTTATATGTTCCCGTTCCTTATGGTGGTAATCAATTCCCTGAAACAGAAGCGGGATATTATCAAAAGTCCGTTTTCCTGGCTCTTTACGATCAAGGGCCTGTCCTTTGATAATTTTGTCAAGGCGTTTACCCAGATGGATTTTCTGAATGCCTTTAAGAACTCGCTGTTTGTAACGGTCAGCGCGACGGTGCTGGTAACGCTGCTGGCGGCCATGCTGGCATACTATATCGTGCGCAATAAAAATAAGCTTTCCGATCTGACATTTGCGCTGATGGTGGCGTCGATGATTATTCCCTTTCAGGCGATTATGATCCCGCTTGTCAGCATTTACGGCAGTTCGCTGCATGTACTGAACCACAGACTGACACTGATTTTCATGCATACCGGGTTTTCCATGGCCATGTCGGTGTTTATGTTCCACGGCTTTATCAAGGGGAATATTCCCATTGCGCTGGAAGAGGCGAGCTGTATCGACGGCTGTACCCATACACAGACGTTTTTCCTGATTGTCTTCCCGCTGTTAAAACCTATTATCTCAACGATGGTCATTCTGAATTCCATGGCATTCTGGAACGACTTTCTGCTGCCGTCGCTTGTCCTGAGCGATAAGGCGCTGCTCACGCTGCCGCTGTCAACCTACAGCTTTTACGGGACGTACTCCGCCGATTACGGCACGATCATGGCGGGTCTGCTGCTGTGTGTGATCCCGATTCTGATTCTGTATGTGATTTTGCAGAAACAGATTATCGGCGGTGTCGTTGCAGGGGCAGTGAAATAATCATTCGCAGTGCATTGACGAGAGATACGCCGGAGCAGACCAGGCACGGCCGGCGTCCCCTCGTATGCCGCAGCTTGTTATGATAACCATGGGGAGTTTTTCAGGGAGAGGGTATTGACACGATACCCTCTCCCTGTATAATTAAAATTGTAAAAAATGTAAAATTACGAAAAGGACAGGTATGATATGAAAAAGGCAAAAATACATTTTAAACCATCCGGAAACTGGATGAATGATCCCAATGGGTTTTTGTATTATCAGGGGAAATATCATTTGTTTTATCAGCATTTCCCGTATGCGCCCGTATGGGGCACGATGCACTGGGGACATGCGGTCAGTGAAGATCTGGTGAACTGGGAGCATCAGGACGTTGCGCTGTTCCCGACCAAGTACGAGGATCAGAACGGGTGTTTTTCCGGCAGTGCGGTAGAGCACGACGGCCGGATGTACTTATATTATACAGGGGTTCACTACAATGCGGTGGACAGGGATAATATTCATCTATGTCCGGGACAGCAGTTTGAAGCGTGTCAGATGATGATTTCCTCTGACGACGGCTTCCATTTTGACAATTTTAAGGATAAGACGGTAATCATCCCGTGCATGGGGGAGGGCGAGAACGGCGACAGAACCCATACGAGAGATCCGAAGGTATGGCGGGGAGAGAACGCCTGGTATATGCTGATCGGCAGCAAGGACAGTGACGGGAACGGCCAGCTGCTGATATATAAGAGCGAGAATCTTACGGACTGGGAATTTGCCAATTATGTGCCGGGCAGAAACGGTTTCGGCCAGATGTGGGAATGCCCGGATTATTTTGAAACGGAAGGCGGGAAGGTACTGGTGATCTCGCCGATGCAGCTGATGCGGGACGGGAAAAAAGACGCAGACCAGACAATCTGCATGCTGGTGGATTTTGAGGAAGATACCTGTGAAATGCGGCTTCCCGGCAGTTATGAGTTTATCGATCAGGGGCTGGATCTGTATGCGGCGCAGAGTACGGAAGACGCGCAGGGACGGCGGGTTATGCTTGCATGGCTGCGGATGCCGGAGGCGGTGGACGGCGCCTGGTCGGGCATGTGTTGTATTCCGCGGGTGGTGGAAGTAAAAGACGGTCATGTTTACTTCCGCGTGCATCCCGATATTGAGCGGCAGTTTACGAGACGCATTGCGTCGCCGGCGGAAGCGGACGAGGCCGGATACCGGGTGAGCCTGGATCTGGAGGACGGGGAGAGCATCGGTATCGGCGGGTACTGGATCTTCCGCAGAGGATGCCATATCTGTACGGACAGGACGGGGGTCTTTGCCGGGCATGACGATTACCGTATGCAGTTTATGACGCCGGAGCTGAAGGACGGCTGTCATCTGGACATTTATGTGGACAGAAATCTGGTGGAGGTCTATGTCAACCGCGGCGAATATGTGGTCAGCAATGCCGTGTACGGTCTGGGCGATGAGATCAAAGTCGATGCGAAAGCGGTGCCGCAGATCGATACGCTCGCATAATAACGGAAAGGGTGGGTATGATAATGGCGGAGAATGTGTTTCAGAGAAGACTGGAGAGACATCATGACGAACTGCGCTGGCTTTACATGGAGCTGTACGACAATGCGGATATGTTCGGGGAATTGTGCACAGCGTTAAATCAATACGATCGGGAGCGCAGCCGTCAGCTGAAAAAAAGGGATGAAGCCCGGGAGCGGGATACGGGTTGGTTTCAGAGAAACGATATGCTTGGCATGATGCTGTATATCGATAATTTTGCGGGAAATTTAAAGGGTGTAAAAGACAGACTGGACTATCTGATGCAGTGTAATGTGAATTATATTCATCTGATGCCGTTTCTGGATACGCCCGAAGGCCGCTCGGACGGAGGCTATGCGGTTTCGGATTTTCGCAGGGTACAGGAACATCTGGGGACGATGGACGATCTGAAAGCGCTGACGGATGCATGCCATAAAAAAGGGCTGAACGTGTGCATGGATTTTGTGATGAATCATACATCGGAAGACCATGAATGGGCCAGACGCGCCAGAGCGGGTGAAGGGGAATACATGAGCCGGTATTTCTTTTTTGACAACGGCGAGATTCCCGCCGCGTATGAGCGGACCGTGCCGCAGGTATTTCCGACGACGGCGCCGGGGAATTTTACCTGGCTGGAAGACATCGGCTATCATGTGATGACGAGCTTTTATCCCTATCAGTGGGATCTGAATTACCGCAATCCGCGGGTGTTCAATGAAATGATGTATAATTTTCTGTATCTGGCCAATCAGGGGATTGATATTATCCGCCTCGATGCGGTTCCCTATATCTGGAAGGAATTGAACACATCGTGCCGCAACCTGCCTCAGGTACATACGATTGTGCGCATGATGCGCATGATTGGCGAAATCGTTTGTCCGGGCGTGCTTTTGCTCGGAGAAGTGGTGATGGAGCCGGAAAAGGTGGCTCCGTATTTCGGCACGGTGGAGAAGCCGGAATGCCATATGCTGTATAATGTCACGACAATGGCCAGCACCTGGAACAGTGTTGCGACGAGGGACATCCGTCTGCTGCGCCTGCAGATGGATATTGTCAACAGGCTGCCGCGGGAATATGTCTTTTTGAACTATCTGCGGTGCCATGACGATATAGGATGGGGGCTGGATTACCGGTTTCTGATGCAGTTCGGCATCGGGGAGGTCAGTCACAAAAAGTTTCTGAATGATTTCTTTACCGGACAGTATCCCGGTTCATTTGCCCGGGGAGAACTGTATAATGCCGATCCCGTATCGGGGGATGCCAGACTGTGCGGAACGACCGCTTCCCTGTGCGGGATTGAAAAAGCCGCGTATGAGAGAGACGAGGCGGCGCTGGAGCAGGCGATAAAGCTGGATCTGATGCTGCACGCTTATATGTTTACGCAGTCCGGGATCCCTGTGATCTACAGCGGAGACGAGATCGGACAGGAGAATGACTATACGTATCACGAGAACCCGAAAAAGCAGGAGGATTCCCGCTATCTTCATCGCGGCAGTTTCCCCTGGAAGCTGGCGGAGCAGCGAAAGAAAAAGGGCAGTGTGCAGGAAAAACTTTTTTCCGCCATCGGTGAGATGGAGCAGATTCGCAAACGGTTTTCGGTATTTGATTCCGGTGCGGACGTCCGGACGATCGATACGGGAAGCAATGCCGTTCTGGGGCTGGTGCGGCAGACGGAAACGGAAAAGCTGGTGGCGCTTTTTAATTTCAGCGAGGAGCCGGGAACGGCTTATATTCAGGAACATGACGGCATGTACCGGGACCTGATTTCCGGCCGGGAAACGGAGGCGGAAAATGTGGAAATGCCGGGTTACGGTGCATACTGGCTGTTGCGGAAAGAGAGCGGTACGGTGGATGGAAACGGTACGGATCAATAAATATCTGGCGCAGTGCGGTGTCTGTTCCCGCCGGGAAGCCGACCGGCGGATTGCGGCGGGACAGGTCAGCATCAACGGGAAAACGGCGGGGCCGGGCAGCCGGGTCTGCCCGGGCGATACCGTGGCCGTGGGCGGCAGGGCGCTCCGCGGCAGAAATGAGAACGTGGTGCTGGCATATTATAAACCGGTCGGTGTCACCTGTACGGAACGGGACCGGTTTGCAGACCGTATGGTGACGCAGGAAATCGGGTATCCTGTCCGTGTCACGTATGCGGGCAGACTGGATAAAGATTCGGAAGGCCTGCTTCTCCTGAGCAATGACGGAGACTTGATCCAGCGGATGATGAAGGGGAAAAACGGCCACGAAAAAGAATATATCGTAAAGACGAAACAGATTGTGACACGGGAATTTCTGGAGCAGATGGCGGCGGGGGTATATCTGAGAGAATTGCAGATAAAGACCCGCCCCTGCCGCGTGGAGCAGATCGGGAAATATACGTTCCGCATTGTACTGACGCAGGGACTGAACCGGCAGATCCGCAGGATGTGCCGGGAGTTGTCCGTCGATGTCGTACAGTTGAAACGAATCCGGGTCGTGAATATTACGGCGGACGGACTAAAGCCGGGCGTATTCCGGGAAGTGACGGGAGAAGAACGGGCGGCTCTGTACAGAGCGGTCGAACAGAACGGTTGACAGGACAGACATCACAGGAAAGGTCGGATAGGGAAGCGATGGGAGAGCGGATTGACAGCCGGGCGTATGACCGGACAGACGATCGGATGCAGGAGATGAAGCAGCTTGCGGAAACGCTGCGGGAGGCGTCCCGGGCCTATTATGCACAGGACCGGGAGATTATGAGCAATCGGGAATATGACAGGCTCTATGAGCGTTTGGAAGAGCTGGAGCGGATAACGGGCGTGGTACTGGCCGGCAGTCCGACCGCTGACGTGGGCTACGAAGCGGTTGAAGAACTGCCGAAGGAGCGGCACGAGAGCCGGATGCTGTCTCTGGGAAAGACAAAGGACAGGGAAGAACTGCGCGAATTTCTGGCCGGCAGGGAAGGTATCCTGAGCTGGAAGCTGGACGGCCTGACGGTTGTGCTGCACTATGAGGGCGGAAAACTGGAAAAAGCGGTGACACGGGGCAACGGCGAGATCGGTGAAGTGGTGACAAACAATGCCCGCGTGTTTTGCAATATTCCTTTACGGATCGCTTTTACGGGCGCGCTGATACTGCGGGGCGAGGCGGTTATCACGTACTCGGATTTTCGCAGGATTAACGAAGAAAATGCGGAGACGGAAATCCGCTATAAAAATCCCCGCAATCTGTGCAGCGGTTCGGTCAGACAGCTCGACAACAGGGTGACTGCAGGCAGAAGGGTACGTTTTTTTGCCTTTTCCCTTGTGGAAGCCGCGGGCGTTGATTTCGAAAATTCCCGTGAAAAGGAGTTTTTGTTTTTACGGGAGCAGGGATTCGAGGTTGTGGCATACCGCAGGGTAACGGAAGAGACGATACTGGATGCGGTGGCCCGGTTTGAGCAGGAGATCGGGACGTATGACGTTCCTTCGGACGGCCTCGTGCTGGCGTTTGACGATCTGGAATACAGCCGGTCTTTGGGAACGACGGCGAAGTTCCCCAGGGATTCGCTGGCGTTTAAGTGGGCGGATGAGCAGGCGGAGACGACGCTGCGGGAGATCGAATGGAGTGCAAGCCGCACGGGACTGATTAATCCGGTGGCCGTATTCGAACCGGTGGAGCTGGAGGGCACGACGGTCAGCCGGGCTTCCGTGCACAATGTCAGCATTGTCAGGGCGCTGCGTCTGGGGGTGGGAGACAGGATTACCGTATATAAGGCCAATATGATTATCCCTCAGATCGCCGAAAACCTGACGGGGAGCGGCACTGCGGAGCCGCCGGCCAACTGCCCCGTCTGCGGCGGGCGGACGGCGGTGCGGCAGACAAACGATGTGGAGGCGCTGTACTGCACCAATCCCGACTGCGACGCGAAAAAGATCAAAGCGTTTACCCTGTTTGTCAGCCGCGATGCCATGAATATCGACGGTTTGTCTGAGGCGACGCTGGAAAAGCTGATCGGAAAGGGCTTTATCCATCATTATGCGGATATTTTCCATCTCGACCGCCATCGGTCGGAGATCGTGGAGATGGAGGGATTCGGGGAGCGTTCGTATCAGAATCTGATCGGGAATATCGAACGGGCGCGGAAGACGACACTGCCCCGTCTGCTGTACAGTCTGGGAATCGAAAACATCGGACTGGCCAATGCGAAGATGATCTGCAGAGCCTTTGATTTTGACTGGGAGCGGATACGGAGGGCGGATGCGGAGGAGCTGAATGAGATCGACGGCATCGGTGCGGTGATCGCTTCCGCATTCTGCGGCTATTTTGCCGATGCAAAAAACGAGGCGGAACTGGAACTGCTGCTGCCGGAACTTTCCGTCGAAACAGAGCAGATGCCGGAGGGGGAACAGCCGCTGCAGGGGATGTCTTTTGTCGTCACCGGCAGTCTGCACCGTTATCCGAACCGCAATGCGCTGAAAGAAGAAGTGGAAAAGCGCGGCGGCAGGATCACCGGCAGCGTTACATCGCGGACCACGGCGCTTGTCAATAACAATACGGCGTCCGCATCCGCAAAAAACAAAAAGGCCAGAGAACTGGGGATTCCCGTTCTATCGGAGGATGCGTTTGCGGCGCAATATCTGCAGGAATAGTCCGCGGAACGCCCATACGGGCTTACCTGTCGTCATAAAAAGAAAAAGGAGCGAAAGAAGATGCCGATTAAAGTACAGAATAATCTGCCGGCCAAGGAGATACTGGAAAACGAAAATATATTTGTGATGGATGAAAACCGTTCCATTCATCAGGACATCCGCCTTTTGCAGATCTGCATCCTGAATCTGATGCCGGTCAAACAGGACACGGAGCTGCAGCTTCTTCGCGCACTGTCCAATACGCCGCTGCAGATCAATATTACGTTTATGAAAATGAACAGCCATGTGTCGCTCAATACTTCCGTGACGCACCTGAATAATTTTTATCATACGTTCGACGAACTGCGGCATCAGAAGTTTGACGGCATGATTATTACCGGTGCGCCGGTGGAGCAGATCGCTTTTGAAGAAGTGGATTACTGGGAGGAGCTTGGCGAGATTATGGCATGGACGAAAACACATGTCACGTCCACGTTCCATATCTGCTGGGGCGCGCAGGCGGGATTGTACTATCACTTCGGTATTCGCAAGCATCTGCTGGACAACAAACTGTTCGGGTTGTTTTCGCATCGGGTTATGAACCGGAAAGTGCCGCTTGTGCGGGGGTTTGACGATTTCTTTCTGGCGCCGCACAGCAGGCATACCGCCGTTTCCAATGCGGACATTCATGCCTGTGAAGCGCTGACCGTGCTGGCCGAGTCGGAGCGGGCGGGGGTTTATCTGTGTATGACGGAAGGCGGCAGGCAGATCTTTGTCATGGGGCATCCCGAATATGACCGGGTGACACTGCATCAGGAATATATGCGGGATAAGGACAAAGGACTGGAAATTGCACTGCCGCAGCACTATTATACCGACGACGACTGCACACTGCGCCCGAACCTGCAGTGGCGCGCGCATTGCAATATGCTGTACTCCAACTGGCTGAATTATTACGTCTATCAGGCGACGCCGTATGATCTGGATAAGATCGGGTGAATGCGGGGATTTTGAAACGAGATAATCAGTTTTGAGACCGTTTCAAAGTTTGTGTAAAAATCATAAGCTGATAAAAGATATGTCATTAGTTTCTAAGGGGCAAAGCCGTTTTTCGGGCTTTGTCCCGTTGTCTGTATTATAATGCAGATTTCGAACATATCAAGCAGCACTACCTGTAACAGCCCTTTTCAGATTATAATTACGACAAGTGTTCTTCAAAATAAATCTCCATCTGGGAATGGATCTGGCCCAAGTCCCAGCGGTGCCCGTCCATTTCCTGCCCCAGAGCGCCTACCAGAATAATAGACATCATGCCGTGCATAATGGAATTCACATCTGCCCAGGAGCTGTCTTTTATGGGGAATCCTTTTTTCTTACCATCAAATAAACCTCCAAACTGAGTAATTTTATCTTACATCAGTTTAGAGGTTTACACAATCTTTAAGGCACTTTCGCAGTCTCGTCTCTTTATCTGTATAAAACCTGAATATAAATAAAATTAATCACCGATATACTGTTCTGCCCAATTCATGTAACAATCATATATGTTATTACTTGTAAGGCGGTTAAAGGTTGCTCTGGTAATGGGGTTTTCAAAATATGAATTTCCATCATTTAAAGTCTTTCCCTGTCTGAATTCTCCCATGTAATACATGTAATTGGTATTTTTTTCTTTATCTCTGGTAATATACCATGCATGTCCTGTTTCATCGTCAAAATCGCCGTTTTTGAAATTACCATGATACAATGTTTTTACGGTGCCGTCACTAAGAAATTTTATTAAGTATGCATCCCCTGTAGTATCGTTATATTTTCCGTCAACGACATTTCCATGATAACGGCTTATGAGAGATTCACAAAACTCCTGTCTGAAAGTAGAGGGCGTTATCATATCATTTTCAGATGGGGAGTCAAATGAAATTTTTTGGATATAGTTGTTTATACATGTATATCTCCAAGTATCTCCACTATTATAAGCTTTATTGGTTTTATCCAGTTTGCGTTCTCGGTCTGTGTAAACCCATTCCCCATCGTCAAAGAAAATTTGAGTATAACTTTCCCGTATCCCATTATTATATTGTGCAGAAGTTGCGATAACCAATTGGTTGTCTTTATAAACATTAATCAAACAATTGCCATCCCATTGATAATCTGAATCAATTTGTCCAAGAAAAAATATTTCCTGATCGTTTTCTTTATATGGAATTAATATGGAATCACCCAGATAGTTTGAAAGATTACATTCATTGCCTGTTTCATCTATAAAAGTAGAATTTTGGCTGAATAGAGACATGTTTTGAAATTCTTCATTGCTATTTTGCATATAGCTTTCTGCCGTAGGATAAAGCACGTGTGTCAAAATTTCTTCTGTTTTGTTTAAAAGATATAAATTGTCAATTCTTGATTCAATTCTTGCTTTTTCTGAATTATAATCATCAATATGCTCATTCAATAATTCATTTGTTGCTGAAACCATATCTGGTAAGCCAAACAATCCAGATATAAACCCCCAAAATACTGCAATAATAAACAGTGCAATTTCAATAAATATAGCATTATCTTTTATCTTATTATAAATTAATTTGATTGTATTCATTTGTATGCTTTCTATTTTGACTTGGATGTATTTTTGTACGGTTAAATTCACACTTCTACCCATTCTATACCCTATTACATGAAAAAATCAAGATATATTTTCAGAGACAATATAAATCTAACATTCTTTTGAAATATTAACAATTCATATAATTCGCAAGAAATAATTACAAAATACTGGATCTGATTATTTTGTGCAAAAATTATGTAGAAAATTGATAACTATTGTATTTATATGTATTATATATCTAAAAATTTAAAATTTCTATACATAGTCGCAAATTTTGACACATAAAATCGTACAAAAATTTAAAAAGATTTTTGTATGGTTTTTACATTGATTGTGGGGCACAATCTGTCAGACATTCACAGGATCTCTATACATGTGTATGTCGGGATAACACGCGTAAAACTCTTGTTACCGGAAACGATTCGTGATAAACTGAAAGAGTAAGTTTATTATGTGGAAAAACAACCGATGGCTGTCGGTTTTGCCGGCGGAAGACCGGATAGAGGAAAGCGGGATAAGATGAATCAGAACAAAAGACGGTACGGGGCAGGCGGCAGAATGCTCCGGTTTTGCATGGCAGTCAGTCTGATAACGGGCCTGTTTCTGACAGGCTGCGGAAAGGAGACGGAGACGGAACAGGCTGCCGGACCGGTAACGCTCACATTCTGGCATTATTACAATGATGCGCAGAAGGATGCGCTGGATGAGATTGTTGCCGAATATAACGATACGGTGGGAAAGGAACGGCAGATTACCGTGGAAGCCGTAAGTCTGGGTTCCATTGAAGATATTACGACCAAGGTGGAGTCGGTCGTGCAGGGATCCGGCGGGGAGATGGAACGGCCGGATATGTTCCTCGCATACCGGGATATGCTGCAGGAGATCCGTGCCGTTTCGGAGGACGCGCTGCTGGATTTCCGCACCTGTTATACGACAGAAGATCTGGACGGTTATTATGCGGACTTTCTGGCGGAAGGAGAATTCGGCGACGCGCTGTATATTATGCCGGCTTCCAAGTCAACCGAGCTTTTGTTTATGAATCAGACCGTTCTGGACGCCTTTTTCCGGGAGAACGAAGCGTATTCCGCCGCCGATCTGCAGACGTGGGAATCGATGGCGGAGATGGCGGAAGCCTTTTATCACTGGACGGACGAGAAGACATCGCAGCCCGGTGACGGAAAGGCGCTGATCGGGATCGACAATTTTTCCAATTATTTTATTGTACAGAGTAATGCGCTCGGCTCTCCTATCTACGAGACGGCGGATGACGGAAGTGTGACCTTTCATCTGGACAAAGCGCATGTCAAAGCGTTGTTCCTGAATTATTATATTCCCTATACAAAGGGATATTACGGAGGCAGTGCAAAATACCGTTCCGACGATTTGCGGCAGGATACGCTGTACGGTTATGTGGGCAGCCTTGCGAGCGTGGCGTATTTCCCCCAAACGGTTTACCGGGAAGACGGGAGCGAGATGGAGATCACAATGGGCATTTACCCGTATCCCTATTTCCGGGGCGGCGAAAAGACCGTAATTCAGCAGGGCGCAGGCATTGCGGCGCTGGATGGCGGTGAGGAGAAAAATAGGGCGATTGCCGATTTCATCAAATGGATTTCGGAAGATAAAGGCGTCGTGTATGCATCGATGCTGTCTTATATGCCTGCCAGCAAGACCGGTGTGGAAGCAGGAAACTGGGATCTGATCGAGGACGAGAATGTCAGAAAAGCCGTTACCATCGGTGTCGAACAGGTGCGGGATTATCGGATGGTGCGGGGCTTTGACTTTGAGGGCGCTTATGAGGTCCGCATGAACCTGGAAGATTATTTCAAACTCTGTCTGGCGGAGGGCAGAAAGGAATACCAGTCTTATCTGCGTGACGGCATGACGGCAGAGGAGGCGGAAGCGGCAATGCAGTATGATGAGAAGGCAGAGGCTTTTTACGGACAGATCACCGATCTGTTTGGTCTGAACTGAGCAAATGAAAAAGAAAGATTACCTGTTACGAAATCGAATTATCAGAGCGGTATTGATCGCAGTATTGACGCAGAGTTTGTTTTTTGGCGTGATTCTCTTTTCGCTGGGTGGATTTTCCACACTTTCGGACCAGCCTTATCATACGATGCGCATGCGCCTTCAGGATAAAAACAATGTGATTTCCGGCGTAATGAATCATATTTATCTGGAGGGCATGCGTCTGAAACGTCAGATCCAGAGGAATGCTCCCATATCGGATATTCATACACAGTTGATTGATACACTCAACAGGACAGACTATCTGTCAGCCGTCGTGTTTCTGGACGTGTATAACAGAGAAGGGATATATTTTATCGATTCGGAGCCGCAGGAATATTCGGCAACGGCGTCCGACATTAACTGTCTGATCGGAACTTCGCAGGCGGAGACGGGCGGCGCCATGTCTAACCGCTGGAAGAAAAATTTTGACGGCGGTGATTATGAAAAAGTAAAAGCATTTACCGCCCTGCAGACCGGTGTGGACAGATGGTTCTACGACAGGGAAAAAAATGCTTTTTATTTTATGGTGTATGCGGAAAACCGCAACCATATGGTTTTTCTGCAGGTCAGAGAGGAAGAACTGCGCTCGCTGCTCGAGGAAGACAGCGGCGGGGACGGCATGCAGTTCTGGATCGGCGGCAGCGAAGGAGAATTTTATTCGGGAGAAAAGGAATGGGAGGACAGCCGGGTTACGGTTACAGACAGCGAAGAGAGCGGAAGGGAAGTGATCGCCTGGGAGCAGGGGGATCAGGAATATACCGGCTACCGGGAACGCATTAAGATTTACGGAATGTTTCAGGAGGGCACCGGCCTTTACGTCGGCGTTTTAAGCCGAAAGGACGTGGTGGAGGCGCCGGTGCGTGAGCTGCTCGACAAGATTATAATCGCTTATCTCTTTTCGATCGCCATATGCTTCGTAGCCTGCTGGCGTTCGACCGATCTGATCTTAAAGCCGCTTAAAAACCTGCTGCAGGATATTCGCAGTCAGGAAGGCAGAATGATACGGTTTCAGGAGAGCCGGGCGGTGGAGATCAACAGTATCTGTCACGCGCTGCATGACATGACGAAACGGCTGGAAGAGAGCTATTTGCGGTTTCACTTTGCGATGGAGGAAGTGGAACAGAATCTGGGGAGCTTTTCCTATCATCGGGACACGGGAATGACGCATATCACGCATTCGCTGAAGACGATACTCTGCCTCCCCGCATCCTGTGTTACGGAAAAAGAGGAAATCACGGAGGCGGTATGGAACAACGTGCGCGCCGGGCTGACGCCCTTTCCGGAACTGGGTGCATATGTGTTTGCGGACGATAACGGCGAAATGCATTGTGTCTCCTTTAAGACAAGGCAGGAGGAGAGGGGCATTTTCGGTGTTGTCATCGACAAGACGGCCGAATATAAAAAGATCAGTCAGCTGCGGTTTGCGTCAGAGCATGATTTTCTGACAAAGCTGCACAATGCTTCCTATATGAAAGCGCACGGCAGCGAATTGCTGGAAAAACACCGGGGCAAGTGTAACGCGGTGGTGTTTTGTGATCTGGACAATCTGAAATATGTAAACGATCACTATGGGCATGAGATGGGAGATGCCTATATCAGAACAATGGCTGCCCGTATGCGGGACTGTGCGGAGATACTGCAGAAAACGGCGGGTGTGGAAGCGATTGCGGCAAGGATTTCCGGGGACGAATTTGCGATGTTTCTGGCCGGTTTCGATACAAAAGAGGCCGTGCGGGAAGCTGTGGTCAGCCTGTATCGGGACGAACGCACGATCTGTCTGCCTGACGGAGCGGTATTTGCGGTTCGGGCTTCCATCGGATTTGCGTATGAAGGCGAAGAGACGGATACGATAGAAAAACTGCTCAAGTGCGCGGATGCGGCCATGTATTTTATTAAAAAGAGCTGTAAAAACAGTGTTGCCGTTTATACCGGGGAGGGACAGGCACGGCAGATTGATTTGCGGTGACGTCATGCTGCCTTTTCCCGGATACGGCGCCGGGTTTTTATGCAGGAGGGAATGCTATGCGTTTTCCGGTTCGGAAAATAAAAGATCCGACATTTTTTAAGGAGAATTGTCTGCCTGCGCATGCGGACTTTACCGCCTATGAGAGCCGGGAAGATATGCGTCGGGACAGACGGACACTGTATGCGTCTTTGAACGGCTCATGGAAGATGGCGTATGCGGAAAATCTCTCGGAAATTCCTGCCGGTTATGAGGCGGACGAGACGGACTGCAGCGGCTGGGCGGAGGTCCGGGTGCCGGGCCACATCCAGCTTCAGGGGTATGACAGGCCGCAGTATGTCAATATCCAGTATCCGTGGGACGGCGTGAATAAACTGGCCGTCACCGTTATAAAGTGGACTTCCGGGAGCTGGTGCGAAGATCAGGATTTCTTTCGGTTTTCGGGGATTTACCGCGATGTGTTTCTGTATACGAGGCCGCAGGCCTGGGTGGAAGATTTCACCGTGCGGACAAAACTGCAGGAGGACTGTCAAAAAGCGTCCGTTACGGTATCCGCAGCGGGGCGTTTTGCGGCAGTGGAGGCGCAGCTTTACAGGGACGGAAAACCGATCGGAGAGGCGTCCTGTGCACAGGACGGGCAGCTCGTACTGGAAGTGGAGAATCCGGAGCTGTGGAGTGCGGAGGAGCCGTATCTGTATGATCTGATTCTGGAGGCGAAAAACGAGGCGGGAGCGGTATGCGAAGTGATACCGCAGGCCGTGGGCATCCGCCGGATTGCGATCAAAGACAGTCTGCTTTTGCTGAACGGCCGCCGGCTGGAGCTGAAGGGTGTGAACCGGCATGACTTCTCGGCCCGGAACGGGAGAGCGGTGACACGGGAAGAAACGCTGCAGGATGTGGTGACGATGAAGCAAAATAACATCAACGCCATACGCACGAGCCATTATCCGAACGATACGCCGCTGTATTATTACTGTGACGTGTATGGTCTGTACCTGCTTGCGGAAAACAATATGGAGACGCATGGGACGTGGGCGTACGGGACGGAAGGCGGAGACGGCGCCGGGGCGCTGCCGGGCGACCGGACGGCATGGCTTCCCATGCTGCTGGACCGGGTGCGTTCGTGCTATGAACGGGATAAGAATCATCCGTCGATTCTGATCTGGTCGCTGGGAAACGAATCTTACGGCGGCAGTGTGATACGTGAAATGGCGCGCGAATTCAGAAGGCTGGACCCGGACAGGCCGGTGCACTATGAAGGCATTTTTCAGGACAGACGATATTCCGATACGAGCGATATTGAGTCACAGATGTATCCGTCCGCGGCGGCAGTCGCAGATTTTTTGCGGACACACAGAGACAAGCCGTTCCTGTGTTGTGAATATGCCCATGCCATGGGCAATTCCTGCGGCGGCATGTTTCTGTACACGGATTTGACGGAGCGGGAACCGCTGTACCAGGGCGGTTTCTTATGGGATTATATCGATCAGTGCATTGTCAGCAGAAACCGCTATGGAGAAGTGTATGAAGCTTATGGCGGCGATTTTGATGACAGGCCGACGGATTATGATTTCAGCGGCAACGGCATTGTCTATGGCGGGGACAGGAGCCCGACGCCGAAGATGGCGGCAGTCAAGTACAACTATCAGAATATCAGGATAGAGATGGAAGACGGAAAAAAGCCCGCGGCCGTGCGGATTCGGAACCGGAATCTCTTTCTGGGGACGGATCGGTTTGACTGTAAAATGGAGATCCGAAAAAACGGCCGGCATTTTATGGAAACGGCATTGCCGGTTTCGGTTCCGCCGATGTCGGAGGAGACAATTCCGCTGACGATTCCTGCTTTGGAGGAAGGGCAGGAATATGCCGTTATCGTCTCGTTTCATTTAAAAAGCGATACATTGTGGGCAAAGCGGGGACATGAGGTGGCATACGGAACCTGTATGTTCACACAGACGCAGCGGGATTTGTCAGAAAAACTGTTCCTGTATCAACGGATGGCGGGCTGTGCGTCCATGCCTGAGGGGCGGCCGGAGATAGTCCGCGGAGCGGTGAATCTGGGTGTCAGGGGAACGCGGTTTTCCGCGCTGTTTTCCGCATTGCAGGGCGGATTGGTTTCGTATGTGTATGACGGCCGGGAGATGATCGCTTCCGTGCCCAGACCAAACTTTTTCCGTGCGCCCACAAGCAATGACAGGGGAAATCTGATGCCGCAGCGGTATGCGCAGTGGAAGATTGCCAGTGAATACAACACGTTTCACCGGATTTATGAGGACGGGGCGGGAGAGCGGCCGGAGGCAAAAAACGGCATTGTGGAGGAAACGTCGTCCTCCGTGAAGATTGCGTATTCTTATCATATGCCCACCGTACCTGCCAGCCGATGTGAGCTGGCGTATGAAGTTTTCGCGGACGGAACCATACGGACAACGCTTTCCTATGATCCGGTAAAAGAGCTCGGAGATATGCCGGAGTTCGGCGTATTGTTACGAATGCGTGCGGATTATGACAGAATGTGCTGGTATGGCATGGGGCCGGGAGAGAGCTATGCCGACCGGATGCAGGGCGTGAAACCGGGCGTTTATCGGTGTATGGTCAGGGACAATATGGCGCGTTACCTGGTACCGCAGGAATGCGGTAATAAGACAGGCGTCCGGTATGCGAAAATCACGGATGCGAAAGGAAGCGGCCTGCTTTTTACCGGGGACAATATGCACTTTTCCGCGCTGCCGTATCTGCCGCAGGAACTGGAAGCGGCCGGACACCCGTATGAGCTGCCGCCGGTACACTATACCGTAATCCGTGCCGCGCTCGGCCAGATGGGAGTGGCGGGGGACGATTCGTGGGGCGCCAGAACGCCGGATGCATTTTTACTGGACGTGTCCGGGCCGATGACATTTACGTTTACCATGCGGGGGATTTCGCAAGAATAGAAAAGACGGGAACCTCTTGCAATGAGAAAATCAAAAAGCCGCAGAACCGATCTGCGGCTTTTGCTTATAAAACAATAATCGGAGTGACAAGATTCGAACTTGCGGCCTCCGCCTCCCTAAGACGGCGCTCTAACCAAACTGAGCCACACCCCGTAATCGCCGTCATATACATCCGGCAACTCTGATATTGTAACCTTTTTGCAGAAGAAAATCAAGAGGTTACGGAAAGATTTTTTAAATTTTCATTCCCGGTGATGTGTGTTATGATGAAATGGTCAGGAGGGTTATTGTATGGGAATTACAGCAGCTTATATGGTACCGCATCCGCCGTTGATTGTGCCGGAGATCGGCAGAGGCGAGGAAGCGGGAATTCAGGATACGATACATGCATACGAAGAAATCGGCCGCAGGATTGCCGCGGACAGACCGGAGACGATTGTTTTGGTTTCTCCGCATCAGACGATGTATGCGGATTACTTTCACATATCGCCGGGCGCGGAAGCCGCGGGGGATTTTGGGAGGTTTTGCGCGCCGCAGGTGCGGATAACGGTCTCTTATGATACGGAGTTTGTAAATGCGCTGTGTGCGCAGGCACGGACGGCGGATTTCCCGGCGGGAACGGCAGGAGAACGGGAGCCGCGGCTTGACCACGGAACGATGGTACCGCTGTACTTTGTCAATCGGCACTGGGAGTCCTATCGGCTGGTGCGCATCGGGCTTTCGGGGCTGCCGTTGCGGCAGCATTACGAACTGGGGCAGTACATCCGGAAAACGGCGGAGGCGCTGGGCAGAAAGACTGTGGTGATCGCCAGCGGCGATCTGTCCCACAGACTGAAAGAGGACGGGCCTTACGGATACCGGGAGGAGGGACCGGCGTACGATGCCCGTCTGATGGAGGCGATGGGAAGCGGGGCATTCGGAAAGCTGTTCGCGTTTTCGGAGGATTTCTGCGACCGGGCGGGAGAATGCGGCCATCGTTCGTTTGTGATGATGGCCGGTGCGCTGGACGGCATGGACGTGAAGGCGGAGCGGCTTTCGTATGAGGGGCCGTTTGGCGTCGGATACGGGGTCTGTGCCTACCGGGAAACGGAGCGTGCGGCCGGGCGGCATTTCCTGATGCGGTATGAGGAGGACGAACGGATGCGTCTCGCACGGCGCCGGACGGCGGAGGATGACTGGGTGCGGCTGGCACGCCGTACGATTACGGAATATGTACGGAACGGGCGTGTTATCGAAGTGCCGGAAGGGCTTCCGGCAGAGCTGTATCATCAGCGGGCGGGCGTTTTTGTCTCCATCAAAGAGGACGGCTGGCTCCGGGGCTGTATCGGGACGATACAGGCGGTACAGGCGTCGGTTGCGGAGGAGATTATTCAAAATGCGGTCAGCGCTTCCACCCGCGATCCCCGTTTCCCGCCGATTACGGCCGACGAGCTGGAGCGGCTTGTCATCAGTGTGGACGTTCTCGGGGAAACGGAGCGGGCCGCGTCCATGGCCGATCTGGACGTAAAGCGGTATGGCGTTATCGTGACAAAGGGGGCAAAACGGGGGCTGCTGCTTCCCAATCTGGAGGGTGTGGATACGGTGGAGGAGCAGGTTTCCATAGCCAGACAGAAAGCCGGTATCGGAGCGTGGGAGGATGTGGAGCTGGAGCGGTTCGAAGTTATCCGGCATTAGGAGGCGTATATGAAAGCAGTCTGTCAGGTATGTATGCATCACTGCGCGCTCGAACCGGGACAACGGGGGCTGTGTATGGCGCGCAGAAATGAAAACGGAACGGCTTCGCCGCAAGTGCTGGAAGCGCTGCTGCCGTATATCGATGCGATGAATATTGACCTGAAAGGGTTCCGGGGGGGGCGTATTACCGCCGTCTGGGCGGCAGTCTGGAACCGGTTAAGGCTTTTATCGGCCGGGCGCAGGCGGACTGCCATATGAAGCTGACAACGCTGATCGTACCGGGTGAAAATGACAGCCTGACGGAAATGGAGGAGGAAGCCCGGTGGATCGCTTCGCTTGACCGGAAAATTCCGCTCCATACCACCCGTTTTTCCCGCGCCATCGGATGACGGACCGGGCAGCCAGGGATGTGGAAACAATATACCGGCTGGCGGAGAGCGCCGGCCGGTATCTGGATTTCGTATATGTGGGAAACTGTTGAAAAAGTGGGATTTTGTCTGACGGCAGACAGTCCGGTACGGACGGGCAGGGTCATTCGTTTCCCGCTTTTTCTTCTTTCGTCTCCCGCCGTTCTTTTTTCAGATTTTTCTGCGCCGTCGAAAGCATCAGCTTGATGCGGTTCAGCTGGTTGACTTCGCTGGCGCCCGGGTCATAGTCGATGGCTACGATATTGGACATCGGATAGCGGCGGCGCAGTTCCTTGATGACGCCTTTGCCAACGACATGGTTGGGCAGACAGCCGAAGGGCTGTGTACATACGATATTGTTTACGCCGCTGTGAATCAGCTCCATCATCTCACCGGTCAGAAACCACCCTTCACCGGTCTGATTGCCGACAGAGACAATGGGTTCGGCATAGGAGACAAGGTCGTAAATATTGGCAGGCGCCGTGAAATGCCTGCTCCGGCGCAGCGCCGCCGCCGCGGGAGCGCGCAGGAAAGTCAGGCTGCGGATACCGAGCCGGGCCAGCCGGGCGGCTTTTCTGGAAGTCCCCAGATTCTGCGCCTTGTAAATCTGATTATAGAAGCAGTAGAGCATGAAATCGAGCAGATCGGGCACGACCGCTTCTGCGCCTTCCGCTTCCAGCAGTTCCACAAGGTGATTGTTGGCGGCAGGCATAAATTTTACGAGAATCTCTCCGACAATGCCGACGCGCGGCTTGACCGCATTCGTGACGGGCAGTGCATCAAAATCCCGGATAATCTGCCGGCACAGACGGCAGAAACGAAAATAAGAGGGGTGTCTGCCGGATAAAAATTTCCGGCATCGCTCCGCCCATTCCCGGTGCAGTGCATTGGCGGCGCCGGGGGTTTGCTCATACGGGCGCATTCGGTACAGACAGCGCATGAAAATATCGCCGAGTACGGCGCCGTAGGCGGCCCGGATAAACAGTCCCGTACCGATGCGGAATCCGGGGTTGCTTTCGATACCGGCCAGATTCATAGAAATCACGGGGATTTGTGCCATATCCGCCTTTTCCAGCGCCCGCCGGATAAAGCCGATATAGTTGGTCGCGCGGCAGCCGCCGCCGGTCTGGCTCATAATAACGGCCACTTTATCCAGGTCGTAGCGGCCGGAGTGGAGGGCTTCCATAATCTGTCCCACAACCATCAGAGACGGGTAGCAGGCGTCGTTATTGACATATTTCAGCCCCATATCGACAGCGTGCTTATTGTCGTTGGGCAGTACTTCCAGATGATAACCGCAGGAACGGATGGCCGCTTCCAACAGTTCGAAATGGATGGGAGACATCTGCGGACAGAGTATGGTATAGTCTCTGCGCATCTCTTCCGTGAACACAGTCTTTTCGATGGCTGTGGAGCATATTGTGCGTTGTTCGCCCTGCTTTTCCTTTTCTTCCCGCACCCGCAGAGCGGAGATCAGGGAACGGATACGGATTCTGGCAGCGCCGAGGTTGTTTACCTCGTCGATTTTCAGGCAGGTATAGATCTTACCCGAGCCGGATAGAATATCATTCACCTGATCGGTCGTCACCGCATCCAGACCGCATCCGAAGGAATTCAACTGGATCATGTCCAGATTGTTTACCGTGCGGACATAAGCGGCGGCCGCATACAGACGGGAATGGTACATCCACTGGTCGGAAACGATCAGCGGCCGCTGCGGACTGCCGAGATGCGAAACGGAGTCTTCGGTTAACACCGCGATGTCATAGCCGGTAATCAGCTCCGGGATTCCGTGATGGATTTCCGGGTCGATATGGTAAGGGCGTCCCGCCAGAACGATGCCGCGTTTGCCGGTCTGTTTCAGATAGGCCAGCGTTTCTTCGCCCTTTTTGCGCATATCTTCTCTGGCGCTGTCAAGTTCCTGCCAGCCGTGAGCGGCGGCGGCGCGGATTTCCGCGGCGGGAATTTCCGCAAATTCGCGGATCAGTCCTTCCGTTACCGTACCGACATCCTGAAAGGACAAAAACGGGTTGCGGAATACGACGTCACCCTGCCGGATCTCGTCGATATTGTTTTTGATATTTTCCGAATACGATGTGACAATCGGACAGTTGTAGTGGTTATTGGCTTCTTTGATCTCATTGCGCTCATAGAAGAGCGCCGGATAAAAGATAAACGGCACATTGTGCCGCAGCAGCCAGGTGACATGGCCGTGCGCCAGTTTGGCCGGATAGCATTCCGATTCGCTGGGGATAGATTCGATTCCCAGCTCATAAATTTTCCGGTTGGATACGGGGGAGAGCACAACCTGATACCCCAAATCCGTAAAAAAAGTAAACCAGAACGGATAGTTTTCATACATGTTTAACACGCGGGGAATGCCGACTTTGCCCCGCGGCGCATTGTCCGCGGTCAGCGGTTCATAGTCGAAAATCCGGTGCAGTTTAAAGTCAAAGAGATTGGGGACATTGTTGGCATTTTTTTTCTTGCCGATGCCCCGTTCACAGCGGTTGCCGGAAATATACTGCCTGCCGCCGGTAAACTGATTAATGGTGAGGCGGCAGTTATTGGTGCAGCCCCGGCATTTGGCCATGCTTGTCTGGAATTGTAAGGTGTCGATTTTATCGGCCGGCAGCATGGTCGTCCGGTAAGCGGTATCGGTGCGGAAGCGTTCCCGCGCGATCAGCGCCGCGCCGAAAGCCCCCATGATGCCGGCGATGTCAGGACGGATGGCCTGGCAGTCCGCAATTTTTTCGAAACTGCGCAGAACGGCGTCATTGTAAAATGTCCCTCCCTGCACGACGATATGGCGTCCCAGCTCGGAGGCATCGGAGACTTTGATTACTTTGAACAGGGCATTTTTGATGACGGAGTAGGCAAGTCCCGCGGAAATATCGGCTACCTCCGCACCCTCTTTCTGCGCCTGTTTTACTTTGGAATTCATAAAAACGGTACAGCGTGTGCCCAGATCGATCGGATGCGCAGCAAACAGGGCGGCGTGGGCAAAATCTTCGACGCTGTAATTGAGCGATTTTGCAAATGTCTCGATAAAGGAACCGCAGCCGCTGGAACATGCTTCGTTGAGCTGAACGCTGTCCACAGTCTGATTTTTGATTTTGATGCATTTCATATCCTGACCGCCGATGTCCAGAATACAGTCTACGGACGGGTTAAAGAAAGCGGCGGCATAGTAATGGGCCACGGTTTCCACTTCGCCGTCGTCGAGCAGGAAAGCCGCTTTCATCAGGGCTTCTCCGTAGCCGGTGGAGCAGGAGCGGACGATGCGCACGCCCTCCGGCAGTTTGGCATAAATGTCCCGGATGGCGCTGATTGCGGTTTTCAGCGGACTGCCGTTGTTCCCGGAATAAAAGGAGTACAACAGCGAGCCGTCTTCGTCCACAAGCGCGATTTTGGTCGTCGTGCTTCCGGCATCGATGCCGAGATAACAGCGGCCCCGATATGTGGAGAGATCTGCCTTGGCAACCCGGTGGCTGCCGTGACGCGTGCAGAAGGCGTCATATTCTTCCTGCGAAGTGAACAGGGGTTCCATCCGTTCCACTTCAAATTCGATTTGAATATTGCCGGCAAGGCGTGCGGTCAGATCTTCCATCGTACAGGATACGGACTTTTTGTAGTGCAGAGCGGAGCCGATCGCGGCGAACAAATGCGAATTTTCCGCTTCGATCGTATGTTCTTTATCCAGTTTCAGCGTACGGATAAAGGCGGCCTTCAATTCCGGCAGGAAATGCAGGGGGCCGCCCAGAAAAGCAACATGTCCGCGGATGGGTTTGCCGCAGGCAAGACCGCTGATCGTCTGATTGACGACTGCCTGAAAGATAGAGGCTGCCAGATCTTCCCTTGTGGCGCCGTCGTTAATCAGAGGCTGGATGTCCGATTTTGCAAAAACGCCGCAACGGGCGGCAATGGTATATAAGGATTGGTAATTTCGGGCATAATCATTGAGACCGGCTGCATCGGTCTGGAGCAGGGAGGCCATCTGATCGATAAAAGAACCGGTACCGCCGGCACAGATTCCGTTCATCCGCTGCTCGACATTGCCGTGTTCGAAATAAATGATTTTGGCATCCTCGCCGCCCAGTTCGATGGCGACATCGGTCTGCGGCGCAAAGGTTTCCAGAGAGGCGGCGACCGCAATCACTTCCTGCACAAAGGGAACCTGCAGATGATTGGCCAGCGCCAGTCCGCCGGAGCCGGTGATAACCGGATGCAGTGTGAGATTGCCCAGCTTTTCATATGCTTCCTGCAGCAGGGCGGAAAGTGTCTCCCGGATATTTGCAAAATGTCGTTTGTAATCAGAAAAAAGAACGGCGTGACCGTCGTTTAAAATTGCTATCTTAACAGTAGTGGAACCAATATCAATTCCCAGATAATAATGACTATCAGACATAAAATTATCACTCTTTCTACTTATTTATTATGCGTTCATAAAAACCCTGAATATTATACGACAGCTTTCGACAAAATGCAATCGTTCAAATCTTAAATTTGTATGAGATAAATGTTTAGAAAAAGTTCGGTTTACATTTGTATATCCGAATGATAGAATATATTCATATGTGCGGCGGAACATGTGGAAGATTTTTCCAGCGTATTTCCGGCTCCGGCGGACAGAAATCTGGAAGGAATGAGGGCAGGTCATCATGAAATTTCTCAATAAAATGGAACGGAAGTTCGGCAAATATGCCATTTCCAATATTTCCCTTATGTTGATTATATGCTATGGTTTTGGTTATGCCATTGCCGCAGTCAACAGCGGCTTTCTGAATTATCTGACATTGAATCCCTATCTGGTATTGCACGGGCAGGTTTGGCGGCTTGTCACATGGATTATCGTACCGCCGGGACCGTTTGGGCTTTTGACACTGATTTCCCTGTATTTTTATTACTGGCTCGGTACGACGCTGGAGCGTACGTGGGGGACATTCCGCTATAATCTGTATCTGTTCAGCGGCATGTTCTTTACGGCTCTGGGCAGTTTTGTGCTGCTTGGATACTGTTATCTGGTGTTTGCGCCGGATATTGCAATGGCGGGCGGTGCGCGGATCTTTTTTACGCAGGAGATCGGCTATTTCTTCGGTTCATTCAGCACATATTATGTAAATCTCTCAATATTTCTCGCTTTTGCGCTGACATATCCCGATATGCAGGTATTGTTGTTTTTTATCATTCCGGTGAAGATCAAATGGCTCGGGCTGTTGGATGCGGCGGTTACGCTGGTTGCCTTTTATCAGAGCGGAATCGCGGGAAAGATTATTATCGGGGCGTCGCTGCTGAATCTGCTTGTCTTTTTCTTTGCCACAAGGGATATGATGCGGATGAGTCCGAGGCAGATGCGCAGACGGCAGACATTCCGTCAGGAGGTGCGCAGGGGAACTGGGATTACGAGACATAAGTGTGCAATCTGCGGCCGCACGGAGATGGACGGCAATCTGGAATTCCGCTTTTGCTCCAAGTGTGAGGGCAATTATGAATACTGTCAGGATCACCTGTATACGCACGAACATGTAAGACGGCATTAAAGATCATTCGGGAGGCTGTATGGACAGAGAGATTGCCTTCGGGCAGGCATTGGAACAGATCAGACAAAAGGGAAAAGAACAGCGGGGCGTGGTAACGGAGGAGGAGATTCGGGAGGCGTTTGCCGGTTTTTCCCTGGACGGGCCGCAGTACCGGATGATTTACGAGTACCTGGAAAAGAAGGGAATCGGCGTCGGGGAACCGCCGGACCGCGATGCGGCTTTGGACGATGCGGACAAGGCGTATCTGGCGTCCTATCTGCGGGAACTGGGGCACCTGAAGCGGGCCGGAAAAAGAGAAAAAGAAGCCGTTATCCTGTCTGTGATGACGGGGGACAGGGCTGCAGGGGAGCGGTTGATCTCCCTTTTTCTGCCGGACGTGGCGGATGTGGCGCGGCTGTATGCCGGGCAGGGAGCCGCGATCGCGGATCTGATCGGAGAGGGCAATGTGGCGCTTGTCATCGGCGTGGAAATGCTGCACAGCCTCGGTGCGGAGCGTGCGGCGCAGGCGGAAGGCATGCTTGTCCGTATGGTGATGGATGCCATGGAACAGTGCATTGCGGAAGATACCCGATCGGGGAAGATTGGCAGACAGGCGGCGCAGCGGGTCAATAAGGTCAGTGATGCCGCCCGTGCGCTCTCGAAGGAGCTGCGCAGGAAAGTCAGCGTTGGGGAACTGGAGCAGGAGTCGGGGATCAGCGCGGAAGAGATCCGCGAAGCGCTGCGGCTCAGCGGCAGTAAGATAGAAGAGATAGAGGATACCGATGGAAACGGAGAATCGTGATTTTAAATATGTGATGCAGGATGTATCGCGTGTATACATCGGTGCAAAATACACGTACCGGGAAATGATGGACAGTGACGAAATCCCTTTTAAGCTGAAGGCGATTCTGAGCCATTATATCCTGAAAGAAGTGGCGGAGGATACGACGCCGGAAAATCATATTTTTTATATCAGGGATACCGACCTCTCGTATATGGTGTACCGGCAGCTCAAAGCCAGGTTTCAGATGGACATTCCCGTCTTGTCCAAAAGAGGGACCTGGCAGTACCGGCGTGAATATCATACGATTGATGAAATCATCAGGCATGCGGAATGGAAAGCCAGGCAGGATGAAATCATCGTCGGAGAAATGGTGCTGACCAAGCTGCATATTATGATGATGAGTCTGTGATCTTTTTTCTATGTATCGGTTCCCACGTCGTCCCACGCGGCCGATTCGTCATAGCCGGTCAGCCAGTTCAGGGATCTGTGCCGCTCCTGCACGACACCGCCGTCCATGCCGGCCGGCATCGGAAAGCGATACATGCGTGCATCCACACAGGCCCAGTCAAGACAAAAGATCAGATCGCAGGCGTCCAGAAGCTCCGAAGCCGTTCGCGGCTTTGCTTTTGCCAGAATATCTTCGAAATTTTCACAGTTCTTCAGAAGTCGTACGCTCTCCGGCACGTCGCAGTAGTGCTGCGGAAAGTCCAGCGTGTCCACAAATCCGAGCGCCCATTCCATAACCCAGAGATTTTCATACTGCCAGGAGCCGTTCAGGCGTTCCTGCTGCGTGGAATCCGCATTGTGCAGATATTCCCATTCGTTTGGCGAGAAGAATGTCCCGACGGTTTCCGCGGTGCAGAAGGTATCGATAATGCTGCTCACAAAGCCGAGCGCTTCCGAAGGGGTCATATCTTCGGCCAGCAGACATTCCGAGTAGAGAGATACGGTCATCAGGGCGACGGCGCGTCCGGCAATTTCTTCCGGGGTTCGTATGACGGCTTTCGTTTCCGACTCGATCACCGGATAAAATCCCGGCACATAGATGCCGTGCCGTTTCAGAATCCGGCGGCTGCGTTTTCGCCGGTCAAGCTGCCGGGCCGGTATATCCGGGTAAAGCTCATGCAGTTCCGGACCCATTCTGGGAAGATAGGTATCAAATGTACTTTCGCCGGTCTCGGACAGGATCAGCTGCCGGCTGCCGTCGGCGTCCGCACAGTAGATGGCATCCGGTTCCCGGTTCGTCTCACCGGGGATGAGCATTACGCCGTGTAGCGGCGGCAGTGTCCGGATCAACATATCTTCGACCATGGCCCGTTTCCGCGGTATGTCTTCTGCGGAAAAGGTATAATGGACGGAAATAAAACAGCCTGCGCAGCCAAGCTGGTAAAACAGATTGGTGCGCACGCCGGTATGCGCTGTCTCCACCGTCATAAAATGGCTGCGTGTCCGGTCCCGCTGATCCGTTACATATGCTTTCGCCTCGTCGTTTATGGATTCGCAGATAACGACGGCATTGACTGTGATGTCGCCGTTGTGGAGCTGCAGGGTATTGCCGCTGCCCGATGCGGCATCTGTGCCGAATGTGTCACAGAGGATGTGCATGACGGGTTCCAGTTCGCCCGGCAGGCCGAAGAGATAGACATTTTTTTCGTATTGCTTGCGTGTTTTCTTTTTTCCGAATAATGGTTTCATAATACATTCCCCTCGTATATTGTAATCAGTTACAGTATAGCATCCGCTGCATGGCGGTTCAAGGGCGGGCAGGGGGATTTGGGTACCCGAAAGTGACGATTTGCGTATGGATAACGGCTTTCAGCGTTTCCCCCATATTGTTATCAGAAACAGTGTCGATAAGATACACAAAAATCCGATAATATCGGTGCGGCCGAACGGCACACGGAGCCAGAAGGTGGAGAAGAGTGCGGCCGAAACGGGTTCGATGCAGGCATACAGACTGGCCTTTTCCGGTCCGATCAGTTTCACACCCTGCATATACAGGGAAAAGGAGACGATGGTGCCCAGAAAGATAATGGCCGCCAGACAGATGACAGTCTGCACATCGACGAGCGGCCGGTACAGCCACGGCCTGCGGAGCAGACAGAGCAGCGCGCCGCCGATCAGCATGGCCCATCCGAGCAGGAAGGGTGTGGGATAAGTCTTCATCAGAGTCCGGGGAATCAGATTGTACAGTACGACCGTAACGGCGGAAAACAGCCCCCAGAAAAGCGCAGCGCCGGAAATGGCGAGCCGGCCGGGCTGCCCGTGCGTGGCAAGGAGGAAGACGCCGCACAGCGCCAGCAGGACGGCAGCGGTATTGACAATGCCGGGCAGCCGTTTTTCACGGACGCACATGGTAAGCATAATCAGTACGGGCGAGAGATACTGCAATACGGTTGCCGTTCCGGCGTTGGAGTATTCGATCGCCTTGAAGTAAGAATACTGACAGAGCATCATGCCCAGAACGCCGTAGGCGGAGAGGGTGACGGCACTGCCCCTGCTGCCCCAGATCTGCCGGGTCAGGCCGGGGCGGCGCAAAAGATAATAAGATACCGGCAGGATGCCTGCCGTGAGCAGACGAATGGGCACCAGCCAGTCGGAGCAGGCGCCTTTTTGCGCAAAAAGAAACTGCCCGCAGGCGCCGGACAGTCCCCATAGACAGCCGCCGAGCAGCGTGATTGTGATACCGTATCGATTTTGGTTTTGTTTCATTTTTTTATCTCCTGTTGCCCTTACACTATGTTTCCGGTTGATTCATACATATGCCTGCCTTGTGTTGGGAACCGTCAGGCTTGTGCCGGAAGCGTGTTTCTGTTAAAATGGATTGATTATAGCAGATTCCGGCGCGGCTGTCAAAGCTGCCCCGGGACTGTGAAGGGACAAAAGGTGACGGCCGAAGCCTGCGCAGTATGCGTCGGCCGGGGATGCGAAAATTGACAATCCCGGAACTGGAGCGGTATTCCGGGTGCGCGGAATGGGTGGATGTCTGCAAAGGGTATGCGGCATGCCCGCCGGATGCGTGATGGTAAGCGGGACGATGAAACCGCTGCGGCATTGATTTATACAGACGAAAAAAAGATCCGCAAAGCCGTTTGGCTGCGGATCTTTTTTTCTGCATTCATTTTTTACAGGAAAATATATTTGCAAACAAACAATACCGCCAGCACATACATCAGCGGTGTGATCTTTTTCGCTTTTCCGCAGAAAAGATTGATTACGACATAGGAGATGACGCCGATGGCAATTCCTTCGGAAATGCTGTACATCAACGGCATTGCCAGCAGACACAGATAAGCGGGAATCGCCTCTGCCACATCGTCGAAAGAGATCTGAACGACGGACGACAGCATCAGAAAGCCGACAAAGATCAGCGCAGGCGCCGTTGCAAAGCCGGGAACCGCCGTAAAGATCGGCGCGAAGAAGATGGCGATCAAAAAGAGCAGCCCCGTCACTACGGAAGCCAGTCCCGTCCTTGCGCCTGCGCCCACACCGGCAGAACTCTCCACAAAAGTCGTCGTCGTGGAGGTGCCGAATACTGCGCCCACGGATGTCGCGATCGCATCGGCCAGCAATGCGCTTTTGATTTTGGGAAGTTTTTCGTTTTCGTCAAGCATATCGGCTTTTGTGGCAACGCCGATCAGCGTACCGATTGTATCGAACATGTCCACGAACAGAAATGCAAATATGATGACGATAAAATTGGTAATGCTCACGTTGGAATAATCGCCCATAAAGCACTGGCCGAACGTCTTACCGATCGCCGTAAAATCCGTCAGCGCAAACGTCGGATAAAGAGAATAAAATCCCGCCTCCGGTGTTACGATATACAGACCCGCCGCTTCACAGATCATGCCGAGAATCCATGTCGTCACGATGCCGATTAAAATAGATCCTTTGACTTTTTTCACATAGAGAACGGCAGTCAGGAGCAGGCCGAGCAGTGCAAGGATGGCACAGATGCCCTCCGTGTGAAAGGTTCCGGTAAAATCCACATAGGACAACAGTGTGGAGTCGTTATTTACGACCACATGTCCGTTTTGCAGACCGATAAAGGCGATAAACAGACCGATTCCGGCGCTGACGCCTTTTTTTAGCGTACTGGGAATCGCATTAAAAACGGCCTCTCTTACGTTTGTCAGAGACAATACGATAAAGATAAGGCCCTCGATAAAGACTGCCATCAATGCCACGCGCCAGTCATATCCCCAGCCGATGCACACCGTATAGGCAAAATAGGCGTTCAGGCCCATTCCCGGAGCCAGCGCAAACGGATAGTTTGCCAATAATGCCATTGCCGCCGTACCCACAAAGGACGCCAGACAGGTGGCGATCAACACCGCTGTGGCATCCATGCCGGCAGCCGACAGGAGATTCGGGTTGACAGCCAGAATGTAAGCCATCGTCATAAAGGTGGTGATGCCAGCTATGACTTCCGTCTTTACATTCGTTTGCTTTTCACGCAGTTGAAACAATTTTTCCATTTTCTCTTCCTCACTTAGTAACATAAAATTAACAATAACAATCTGTATCATAGCACGCCTTTCCGGCGTTCGCAACGAAAAAGACGGAGGGCCGCCGCGCCTTTGCCGCCGTGACGGTGGATTTTCCGGCGGCGGTTATTGGTTTTACAGCCTGATTTTCCGTCTCAAATTTATTTGTTTTTCCCTGATATTTATAGTATAGTAAAAGAAATGCAATACTATTATAAAATCTATAATGCGCCGGACAAAAAACAGCCGGCAGACAATAAAACGGAGGCATTGGCAATGGATTGGAACAGGTGTACGGCTTATGAGGTCATAGCGCAGCATGGTATCCCGGAACTGCATTCGGAGAGCTGCCTGCTCAGACATAAAAAAACGGGGGCGCGGATTGCGCTGCTGTCAAATGACGACGAGAATAAAGTATTTTATATCGGTTTTCGCACGCCGCCGCAGGACAGTACGGGTGTCGCGCATATACTGGAGCATTCGGTACTGTGCGGGTCACGGAGCTTCCCGGTCAAGGATCCCTTTATCGAACTGGCGCAGGGATCGCTGAATACATTTTTAAATGCCATGACTTATCCCGATAAGACGGTCTATCCTGTGGCGAGCTGCAATCTGCAGGATTTTAAGAATTTAATGCATGTCTATCTGGATGCGGTTTTTTATCCGAATATCTACCGGGAGGAACATATTTTCCGGCAGGAGGGCTGGCATTATGAACTGGAAGACGTACACGATGAGCTGAAGATCAACGGTGTTGTCTATAATGAGATGAAGGGAGCTTTTTCATCCCCGGACGATGTGTTGGAGCGGGAGGTGTTCTCGTCCCTGTTCCCCGATACACCCTACGGCGTGGAGTCCGGCGGGGATCCGGCGTGTATTCCGGAACTGACCTACCAGGCGTTTCTGGATTTTCACGGCAGGTATTATCATCCCTCAAACAGTTATATTTATCTGTACGGCGATATGGATATGGCGGAACGGCTGCAGTGGCTGGACGAGGCGTATCTGTCCCGGTTTGATGCGATTTCCGTCGATTCCCGGATCACGGAGCAGCCGCATTTTGCGAAGCCGGTGGAAGTGAAAAAGGAATACCCGGTCACGGACAGTGAGCCGCTCAAAGACAACGGGTATCTCGCGTATAATATGGTTGTCGGCAGCAGTCTGGACCGGGAGTTGTATGTGGCTTTTCAGATATTGGATTATGTGCTCTGTTCGGCGCCGGGGGCGCCGCTGAAGAAGGCGCTGACCGATGCGGGCATCGGCAAGGAAATTTACAGTATCTATGAAAACGGCATTCAGCAGCCCTATTTCAGCATTGTGTCCAAGAATACGGATATTGACAGGAAAGAAACGTTCCTTCGCGTTATCAGAGAAACGCTGGAAGGACTGGTGGCGGAGGGGATTGATAAAAAGGCGCTGCGCGCTGCCGTGAATTATTATGAATTCAAGTATCGGGAGGCGGACTTTGGCTCCTATCCCAAGGGTCTGATGTACGGCCTGCAGGCGCTGGACAGCTGGCTGTATGACGAGCGTCAGCCGTTTCTGCATGTGGAAGCGGGCGGGACATTCCGCACGATGCGGGAGAAGGCGGAGACGGATTATTTCGAAAAACTGATCGCGGAATATCTGCTGGACAATCCGCACAGCTCCGTCGTGATGGTGGAACCGGTGCGGAATCTGGCGGCGCGGCAGGAGCGGGAGCAGAGAGAAAAGCTGGCGGCGCAAAAGGCTGCCATGGATGAGCAGACGCTTGCCGCGCTTGTGAAGGAGACAAAAGCGCTGGCGCTCTGGCAGGAGACGCCGGATTCGGAGGAAGCGGTGAACACGATACCGCTTTTGCGGCGTGAAGATCTGAAAAAGGAAGCGGAGGGCTACCAAAACCGGGAGGAGATCTGCGACGGGACACGAATCCTGCATCATGATCTGGTGACTAACGGCATCGGTTATGTCAGGCTCCTGTTTGACATCGGCAGTGTCCCGAAGGAATATTTCCCGTATATCAGTGTATACAAGGCGGTCCTCGGTCTGATGGATACGGAGCATTATGGGTACGGAGATTTTTTTAACGAAATCAACCTGCAGACGGGCGGTATCAGCACGGGGCTGAATGTCTATACCAATGCCAAAAAGCCGGATGCGTTCCGGATGATGTTTGAGATCCGCACAAAAGTATTTTACGAAAAACTGGACCGGGCGTTTGCACTGATGCGTGAGATGATATTGGAAACAAAACTGGAAGACGAAAAGCGGCTGCGGGAGATTATCAGTGAGGCGCGCTCCAAGGTACAGGCGGGATTTATGAGCGCGGGGCATACGCTGGCGGCGCTGCGGGCGATGTCGCATTTCTCCGCGCCGGCGAATGTTTCGGAGCAGTTCGGCGGTCTGTCGATGTACCGGCTGCTGGAGGAGATTGACGATCATTTTGAAGCGCGGAAAGCGGATGTGACTGCGAAGTTAAAGACTTTAAACCGGATGATCTTCCGGCCGGAAAATCTGACGGTCGATTATACGGCGGAGGAAGAAGGCTGCAAAGGGCTGCGGGAGGCCGTTTCGGCATTGACGGCGGCGCTGCACACGGAGCCGGTGGAAAAGGAGAACTATGTGCCGGCAGTGGCGCGGTGTAATGAAGGACTGATGTCCTCCGCACAGGTGCAGTATGTGTGCCGGGCGGGCAACTTCGTGAAAAAGGGATTTCCCTATACCGGTGCGCTGCGGGTACTGCGGGTGATGATGGGATACGAATATCTGTGGAGCCAGGTGCGTGTAAAGGGCGGCGCTTACGGTTGTATGTGCAGTTTCGGCCGGTTCGGGGACAGCTATTTTGTCTCTTACCGTGACCCGAATCTGGAAAAGACGATCGATGCCTATCTGGGCGCGGCTGATTTTGTCCGGAAATTTCAGGCCGATGAGCGGACGATGACGAAGTTTATTATCGGTGCGGTCAGCGAAACCGACATGCCGCTGTCGCCGGCTGCGAAGGGCGCCCGGTCGATGATCGCGTATCTGACCGGCATGACATGGGAGGAGACACAGAAAGAGCGGGACGAAATGCTGCAGGCATCGCCGGCGGACATTCGCAGACTGGCGGATTATCTGGATGCGTTTCTGTCGTATGACTGTCTCTGTGTTGTGGGAAATGAGGAGAAAATCAGAGAGCAGCAGGGGCTGTTTGACGTTCTGGAGCATTTGTCGCAGGGCGGTGCACAGGACTGAACCGACAGCGAAGGGAGGAATATATGAAACGGTTTACGAGGGAGAAAAAATGGCGGCTTGTGGTGGTGCTTGCGGTGGCGGCGCTTTTGAGCGCCTGCGGAGGCGGCGGCTTTGCGACGACGGAATCGACCTCCGAAAGCGGATATGACAACGGCGCCTATATGGCGGCAAAGAGTGCGCCTGCGGACAGCGCGGGGGGCGTCTACGAGGACAGTTATCTGGCGGAGTTTGACGATGCTTCGCAGGTGCAGGAAGCGGCGGCAGCGGATGAGGGGGCAGGCGCCGCCGGCGGGGGAGCGGCGGAACCGCTCGCCGAGACCACCGGGAAAAAGCTGATTAAAAATGTCGATCTGGAGGTGGAGACGCAGCAGTATGACGAGCTGGTGGCCAATATCCAGACGGAAGTGGCGTCACTTGGCGGCTATGTGGAAAATTTTACGGCCAGTGATTACAATCAGGGGAGAACGCGGAATTCTTATCTGACGGTGCGCGTGCCCGCGGAGCATCTGGACGGCTTTGTAAACAGGGTGGCGGAGAAATCCAATATCCTGTACCGCAATGAACGGGTCGAGGACGTCACGCTGCAGTATGTCGATCTGGACACGCATAAAAAGGCGTTGGTGACAGAGCGGGACCGGCTGCTGGAACTGCTCGAGAAGGCGGAGAATGTGGCCGACATTATCGAGATTGAAAGCCGGCTCTCCGAAGTGCGGTATCAGATCGAAAGCCTGGAGTCGCAGCTTCGCGCCATTGACAATCAGGTTACATACAGCACGGTTTATATCACTATTCAGGAAGTGGAAGTGCTGACACCGGTGGCGGAAAAGAGTGTTTGGCAGAAGATTTCCGACGGCTTCGGGTATAATGTATACAGGGTGATCTGGGGACTGGAAGATTTCGCCATCGGATGTGTGATCAATCTGCCGTTCCTCTTTGTCTGGATCGTTGTGATTGCGGCGCTGTTTGTGGTCGGCAGGCTGTTCTGGAAAGGGCATTGCAGGCGGCGGGAGAAGCGGCGGAAAAAGGCGGCGGAGCAGCAGGCGCTGGAAGCGGAATATGAGGAAATTCCCTTAGAAAAAGATGCGGGTACGCCGGAAGGCGCAGGCGGAGAGGACGCGGGAGAAAAGCAGAATGAAGGAACAGTTTAAATCGGGCGTTGCGGCGCTGATCGGACGTCCCAACGTGGGAAAATCGACGCTGATGAACCGGCTGATCGGCCAGAAGATTGCCATCACATCGAAAAAGCCGCAGACGACGCGCAACCGCATCCGCACGGTATATACAAGTGAAGAGGGACAGATCGTCTTTCTGGATACGCCGGGCATTCACAAGGCGAAAAACCGGCTTGGCAATTATATGGTGAGTGTGGCGGAGGGGACAATCCGCGATGCGGATGCGGTTTTATGGCTGGTAGAGCCGTCGACCTTTATCGGCGCGGGTGAGCGGCATATTATAGAAGTGCTGAAAAAGTGCAAAACGCCGGTGATTCTGGTTATCAATAAAACCGATACGGTAAAGCGGGAGGATATACTTTTGTTTATTGACACTTATCGCAGGGAGATGGATTTTGCGGAGATCGTCCCGGTGTCGGCTTTAAAGGGAGACAATACGGATACGCTGATTGCCTGTATTATGAAATATCTGCCGTACGGTCCGGCATTTTATGACGAGGACACCGTGACGGATCAGCCGCAGCGCCAGATTGCCGCGGAACTGATCCGGGAGAAAGCGCTGCGCTGTCTGGAAGACGAGATTCCGCACGGTATTGCCGTTTCAATCGAACGGATGAAGTGGCGCGGGAGACTGGTTGATATAGAAGCGACCATTGTCTGTGAGAAAGCTTCCCACAAAGGGATTATTATCGGCAAGGGCGGCGCGATGCTGAAAAAGATCGGCTCGCAGGCGCGGGCAGACATCGAAGATATGCTGGAGAGCAAAGTCAATCTGCAGCTCTGGGTCAAGGTGAAAAAAGACTGGCGGGACAGCGATTTCCTGCTGAAAAATTTCGGCTACAGAGAAGACGGGGCCGACTGACGGGCAGAAAAATTTGGAAGGAAAGAGCATGGCTTTCTGCGTATAGAAAAGGGAAATGTGCGAACTCTAATACCATACAGGAGACAGGGGGCGCAAGATGAAAGCAGAAGGCGAATGGGAGCGGTTTGTCTGTTCCGGCAGAGTACAGGATTATCTGGATTTCAAAGCGAGAGAGACGGCCGGAGAAGCAGCGGAGGACAGACAGGGAGAACGGTTGTATGCAGGATTTCGTGGCAGTGACAGGGATGGTAATCAAAACGATACCTGTCGGTGAGTACGACAGAAGCGTGACGATACTGACGAAAGAGAGAGGGAAGATTTCGGCATTTGCAAAGGGCGCAAGGCGGCAGGGAAGCCGGCTGGCCGCACCTGCAAATCCGTTTTCCTTCGGTACGTTCAGACTGTATGCGGGAAAGAATTCCTATCGGATTGTGGAGGCGGACATCAGCAATTATTTCGAAAGTCTGCGGACCGATTTCGGCGGCGCGTATTACGGCATTTATTTTCTGGAAGTCGCCGATTATTACGCGCGGGAAAATAACGACGAAAAAGAAATGCTCCGGCTGCTCTACCAGTCGCTGCGGGCGCTGCAGAGCGAGCGGCTTTCCAATCTGCTGGTACGGTACATATTTGAGATCAAGGCGATGGCAGTCAACGGCGAGTTTCCCGGCATACCGGTGAATGGGACATTTACGGAGTCCGCCCGGTATGCCGTGTCTTTTGTGCTTTCTTCCGCGGTCGAAAAGCTTTATACCTTTACCGTGACAAGGCCCGTCCTGGCGGAACTGGGCGTGATCGCAGAGCGCGGGCGCAGGCAGGTGATGGACCGTGATTTTAAGAGCCTGGAAGTATTGGACAAATTGCAGGTTGAAAATCAGGAATAACTTCGTTATAATAAAAAGCTAAAGAGGAGGGACAGTATGGACAGACGGAGAAAATCGGCGGCGGCAGTACTGATTCTGGCGTTGACACTTATGCTCGGCGGATGCGGTAGCGGCGGCGGGCAGGTGGACGGCGGGACGGATACTGCGCAGACGGATGACTTTACAAATATCGTGGAAATCAAAAAAGACGGAACAATTTCCAATACGACGGAGGCGGCGCTGCTTCCGGAGGATGCCGACGAAGAACTGGTGAAGGATTTTGTGCTGCGGTCGGCAAGCGCGTGCAATGCCGGTCTGGGCGGCGAACAGATTGCCGTGAAAAAGCTGACCGTGAAAAAGGACAGAGTGACACTGACGATGGATTACCAGAGCGCGGAGGCATTCAGCGCTTTTCATAATTATCCGTTCTTCTGCGGTACGGTGTCGGAGGCATATGAACAGGGATATAATCTGGACATTACGCTGACGGAGGCGGGCTATGACGCGGAGAAGGGTTCCGGTGAGCCGGCGTCTGTCGGAAAGGAAGACCTTCTGGCGATGGGCAGCCGCAATATTCTGATTGCACAGCTCCCGCCGTCCGAAACGCTGACCGTACAGACAGGCGGAAAGATTCTGTATGTGTGCGGAGAAGGGATTGACTTGCAGAAAAACAGTACCGTGTCTCTGCAGGGGAGAGAGACGGACGGCGTACGGGAAACGGTGTATCTGGTATATAAATAGAACGAAGCAAAATAAAACAGATGAAATAAAAGACAGAGAGGAAATCAGACATGGAAAAGACATTGGATAAGATTGCCGCACTGGCGAAGGCGAGAGGGTTTGTATATCCGGGTTCCGAGATATACGGCGGCCTTGCCAATACGTGGGATTACGGCAATCTGGGTGTGGAGCTGAAAAACAACGTAAAAAAGGCGTGGTGGCAGAAATTTATTATGGAAAACCCCTATAATGTGGGTGTGGACTGCGCGATTTTGATGAATCCCCAGACGTGGGTGGCCAGCGGGCATCTGGGCGGTTTTTCCGATCCGCTGATGGACTGCCGGGAATGCCATGAGCGGTTCCGCGCGGACAAGATTATCGAGGATTTCTGCGAGGAGCAGAAGATTACACTGGAGGGCAGTGTGGACGGCTGGAGTCAGGAGGAGATGAAAGACTTTATCGAAAAGCACAATATCCCCTGCCCGACCTGCGGGAAGCATAACTTTACGGACATCCGTCAGTTTAACCTCATGTTCAAGACGTTCCAGGGAGTGACGGAGGATGCAAAGGATACCTTATACCTGCGCCCGGAGACGGCACAGGGTATTTTTGTGAATTTTAAAAACGTGCAGCGCACGTCGCGGAAAAAGATACCGTTCGGCATCGGCCAGATCGGCAAATCGTTCCGCAACGAGATCAGCCCCGGGAACTTTACATTCCGCACAAGAGAGTTTGAGCAGATGGAGCTGGAGTTTTTCTGTGAGCCGGATACCGACCTGGAATGGTTCCGGTACTGGAAGGAGTTCTGCATCAACTGGTTAAAGGATCTCGGCATCAAAGACGAAGAAATGCGGGTGCGGGATCACGATCCGGCCGAGCTGGCATTTTATTCCAAGGCGACAAGTGACATCGAATTTTTATTCCCGTTCGGATGGGGCGAGCTGTGGGGCATTGCGGACAGAACCGATTATGACCTGACACAGCACCAGAATACATCGGGTCAGGATATGAGCTATTTTGACGACGCAAAAAATAACCGCTATGTGCCGTATGTAATCGAGCCTTCGCTGGGCGCTGACCGGGTTGTGCTGGCATTCCTCTGTGCCGCTTATGACGAAGAAGATCTGGGCGAGGGGGATATGCGTACGGTGCTGCATTTCCATCCGGCGATTGCACCGGTGAAGATCGGTGTGCTGCCGCTGTCGAAGAAACTGGGCGAAGGCGCAGAGAAGATTTACACGGCGCTGTCGAAAAAATATCATTGTGAGTATGACGACAGAGGCAATATCGGCAAACGGTATCGCCGTCAGGACGAGATCGGTACGCCTTTCTGCGTTACATATGATTTCGAATCCGAAACGGATGGCTGTGTAACGGTTCGCTTCCGGGATTCCATGGAACAGGAACGTGTGAAGATTGCAGAGCTGGACGCTTATTTTGCCGACAAATTTGTATTCTGAGATAACGGGAGGAAAAACACGTGAAAGCGTATGGTGTAAATGAATTACGGAAGATGTTTCTGGAATTTTTTGAGAGCAAAGGCCATCTGGCGATGAAAAGCTTTTCGCTTGTGCCGCACAATGACAACAGTCTGCTGCTGATTAATTCCGGCATGGCGCCGTTAAAGCCTTATTTTACCGGACAGGAGATTCCGCCGCGCCGGCGTGTGACGACCTGCCAGAAATGCATCCGGACGGGCGATATTGAAAACATCGGCAAAACGGCAAGGCACGGGACATTTTTCGAGATGCTGGGAAATTTTTCTTTCGGTGATTATTTTAAACACGAAGCCATTGCCTGGACATGGGAATTTCTCACGGAAGTGGTGGGACTGGATCCGGACAGGCTCTATCCCTCCATTTATGAGAACGATGAAGAAGCGTTTGCAATCTGGAATCAGGAGATCGGCATTGCACCGGAACGGATTTTCCGGTTTGGAAAGGAAGACAATTTCTGGGAGCACGGCAGCGGTCCCTGCGGCCCGTGTTCGGAAGTATATTATGACAGAGGGGAGAAATACGGCTGCGGAAAGCCGGATTGTACGGTGGGCTGCGACTGCGACCGCTATATCGAGGTCTGGAATAATGTATTCACCCAGTTTGACAACGACGGCAAGGGGAATTACACGGAGCTGGAACAGAAAAACATCGATACCGGCATGGGACTGGAACGTCTGGCAGCCGTTGTGCAGGATGTGGAGTCGATCTTTGACGTGGATACCATCCGTGCGCTCCGGGGCAGGGTATGCGAGCTGGCGGGAAAAGAATACGGAAAAGAATATGCGTGGGACGTTTCGATCCGCATTGTCACAGACCATATCCGTTCCGCAACCTTTATGATTTCCGACGGCATTATGCCGTCCAATGAGGGCAGGGGTTATGTGCTGCGCAAAATCATCCGCCGGGCGGCCCGTCACGGCAGGCTGCTCGGCATCGAAGGGACATTTCTCGCCAATCTGAGCAGTACGGTGATCGAAGGCAGCAGCGACGGTTATCCCGAGCTGGAAGAGAAAAAGGATTTTATCTTTAATGTTTTGACACAGGAAGAGAATAAATTCAATAAGACGATCGATCAGGGGCTTTCGATTCTCGGTGAGATGGAAGCGTCGATGACGCAGGCGGGGAAACAGGAACTGTCGGGAACGGATGCGTTCAAACTGTATGATACCTATGGTTTCCCGCTCGACTTGACGATGGAAATCCTCGATGAAAAGGGCTTTACCGTGGACGAAAAAGGCTTTGCGGCTGCCATGCAGGAGCAGAAGGCAAAGGCGAAGGCGGCTCATAAAGTGACCAATTATATGGGAGCGGACGCAACCATTTATGAGGAGATCGATCCGGCCGTCACATCGGCGTTCGTGGGATATGACAGACTGGAGCACACGTCGAAGATTTCCGTGATTACAACGGAGACGGAACTGACGGAAGCGGTGACGGAAGGAGAGACTGCAACCGTTATTGTGGACGAGACGCCTTTTTATGCGACGATGGGCGGTCAGAATGCGGACACGGGCCGTATCGCTTCCGCGGAGGGCGTATTCGAAGTCAGAGACACGATTCGGCTGCGCGGCGGCAAAGTCGGCCATATCGGCACGGTTGTAAAGGGGATGCTGCGCCGGGGCGATACGGTGACACTGACAGTGGATGCCGAAAACCGGCAGGAGACGTGTAAAAATCACAGTGCGACCCATCTGCTGCAAAAAGCGCTGCGCATGGTACTCGGCACGCATGTGGAGCAGGCCGGTTCTTATGTGGACGGCGAGCGGCTGCGGTTTGACTTCAGTCATTTTTCCGCTATGACAAGGGAAGAACTGGAGAAGACGGAAGCGATCGTCAATGCGGAAATTGCCGCATCGATTCCGGTTGTCACACAGGAAATGAGCATAGAAGAGGCAAAAAAGACCGGTGCCATGGCGCTGTTCGGAGAAAAATACGGCGATACGGTACGGGTTGTGAAAATGGGTGATTTTTCCGTCGAATTGTGCGGCGGCACGCATGTTGTCAATACGGGAATGATTACATCCTTTAAGATTATATCCGAGAGCGGTGTGGCGGCCGGGGTCAGAAGAATCGAAGCGCTGACCGGAAGAGGGCTGCAGCAGCATTATAACGAACTGGAAAGGACGGCGGCAGAGGCGGCGGAACTGCTGAAAACCGATCCGGCGCATCTGACCGAGCGGATCCGTCATATTCTGGCCGAGATGAAAGCGCTGCAGGGTGAGAACGAAGCGTTAAAAAGCAAAGCGGCAAAAGAGGCGCTCGGCGACGTGACGGACCAGGTAACGGAGGTCAAAGGCGTGAAGCTGCTGGCGGCGCGCGTAAACGATGTGGATATGAACGGTCTGCGCGAGCTTGGCGACCAGCTCCGGGAAAAACTGGGCGACGGCGTGATCGTGCTCTTTTCCGATCTGGCTGGCCGGGTCAATATTGTGGCCATGGCGACGGACGGCGCGCAGAAAAAAGGCGCCCATGCCGGCAATCTGATTAAGGGCATCGCCGGTCTTGTGGGCGGCGGCGGCGGCGGCCGGCCGAATATGGCACAGGCGGGCGGCAAAAATCCCGCGGGCATTGACAGTGCGCTGGCAGAGGCGGCGAAGGTGCTGGAAGGGCAGTTGGGATAAGGCAGTCGACGACGGGACAGTATCGGGTGCCGGCACAGGGACACCTGCAGCGGCGGTAAGAGAGCCGCCGGCCGCTCCTTTTGTCAATAAATCCCATTTCCCTCAAAAACTTTGTAAAAAACAGTTGACTTGTATGCAAAAGATGGTATAATGATAAATGTGCATATACGTGTATAAAAAAATACCCTCAGTCGTGTTGATGCGAAGGGACTGAAGGGAGGTTAGGTGTGGTTATGTCAAACGTAATCGTAAAAGAAAACGAGACTTTAGACAGCGCTTTACGTCGTTTTAAAAGAAGCTGTGCGAAGGCCGGCATTCAGCAGGAGATTCGTAAAAGAGAGCATTACGAGAAACCGAGCGTAAAACGTAAAAAGAAATCGGAAGCGGCAAGAAAACGCAAATATAATTAATGAATCGGAAAAAGAAAAGTCTCAGGTAATCAGATTGCCTGAGACTTTTTGAAATCATAAAATAAGGCGGGGAGTCATATGTGGGTAGAAGAAATGTTTGGAATGGATATTTATCATATTATTGCGTCATTTATGATCTATAGTATGCTCGGATGGCTGGTGGAGTCGATCTATATGTCGATCTGCAACCGGAAAATTACAAACAGGGGGTTTGCCAGAGGCCCGTTTTGCCCGATTTACGGTTTTGGCGGTGTTTTGGGGTATCTGATTCTGCACCCCCTGCAGGGGAAATACATACAGCTTTATATTGCGGGAGCGATAATTGCCACGCTGTTTGAGTTTCTGGTGGGTAAAATGATGCTGGCCGTCTTTGGCGAGGTATGGTGGGACTATAATGAAAAGCCGTTCAATTACAAAGGTCTCGTATGCCTGGAGAGTACGATTGCCTGGGGATTTTATGCGGTGATTATTATAATGTATCTGAACCGGAAAATATTGGGATTTATTGACAGATATTCTTATGAAAATGGTGTCAAAATCTGCACAATTTTGGTTATTTTTGCATCTCTTGATATACTGTGTCAACTTTTTCGAACTTTGCACTGGAATATAGGGAAATATTATGATAAGATCAAAAAGCAATATGAAATGTTCCGTGCACGGTGGTACTAAATGCCAAAAGAGAAGGGGAAGGGAAACAGATGAAGCTCAAGGGAAAAATTTTGTTGCTGGTAATTGCACCTGTTATCGTATTCAGTCTGCTCATTTATTTGGTCTGCTCTGTCAGGATTGCTGTGGTGGTGAAAGACGTCATTCAAAATGACCTGTATGCCATGGCGTTAGCAGTGCAGGAAAACATCAGCCAGGGCGGTGAACTGGATGACAACTATACGCTGGATGAGGCCGGAAATCTGTGGAACGGAGATACATTGAATCTCACGCAGAATATAGAAGACTTCGATTATATCAGCGAGTCTGCCGGTATTGACGTCACCGTATTTTACGGTGATACGAGAAAGGCGACAACCGTAAAGGGAGCGAACGGTCAGAGGGAGATTAATACAAAGGCCGGTCAGAAAGTGATCGACGTGGTACTAACAGGCGGCGAGACGTATTTTGCGGAAAATGTGGATGTACAGGGACAGCCGTATTTTGCATATTACCTGCCGTTTTATAATTCCGGTCAGCCTGAAAAACCGGTGGGAATGATCTTTGCCGGCATGAAGCAGGAAAAGGTGGAGGAAGAGATTGCCACCATTCTCAATGTGCTGACAATCATCGGTGTTGTTCTGGTAATCTTATGTGCGGTGATCTGCTGGCTTGTCACAAACCGTATTATCAAACGGCTCTACAGAGGAATCGCGGTAGTGGGGGAAGTCGCCGAGGGCAATCTGGGCGTTTCCGTCAACGAGAAAGAACTGCGGGTAAGAGACGAAGTCGGCGATATGCTGCGAACGGTTGATAATCTTCAGAAACACCTCTCCGGCATAATCCGCAATATTAATGTTATGTGTGCGGATGTACATGAGTCGGCGGATTCTCTGAATGAACAGACCAAGGTTTCCGCCAGCCATATTTCTCAGATTGATGTAGCGATCAACGAGATTGCGCAGGGTGCGACGACACAGGCGGAGGAAACACAGGATACGACAGAAAATGTAATCGTAATGGGTGATATGATCGAGAACAGCAACCGGCAGGTCGATACCCTGAATGCCAATGCAGCACAGATGGCAAAGATGGGTGAGAGTGCGATCGGCACGCTGCAGGAACTGGAAGAGATCAATAACAAGACAAAAGGTGCGATCGACGTCATCTATGAACAGACCAATACGACCAATGATTCCGCGCTGAAAATCCGGGAGGCGATCAACCTGATTACGGATATTGCGGAGGAGACGAATCTGCTCTCTCTGAACGCTTCGATCGAAGCGGCCAGAGCGGGAGAACAGGGACGCGGCTTTGCGGTTGTGGCCGGTCAGATTCAGAAACTGGCCGAGCAGTCCAATGAATCCGCCCGGAAGATTGAAGAGATTGTCTCAATGCTGATCGAAGATTCGGATAAGGCAGTGGGAACAATGGATGAGATGCGGCAGATTATGACGGAGCAGAGCAACCGGGTTGACCGGGCAAGCGAGATGTTCCGACAGCTAAAATCCGGCATCGATCAGTCGGTTTTTGCCGTCGGTGTGATTGCCGACAGTACGAAAGAGATCGACAGGACGAGAGTAAGTGTCGTGGATTCCGCGCAGAACCTTACGTCCATTGCCCAGGAAAATGCGGCGAGCACCGAGGAAACGTCCGCTGCCGTGGCGGAACTGACCGAGATTATGGAAGGCATTTCCAACGATGCCATGAGTCTGGAACAGGTGGCCGATAAACTGCGTGCAGAGTTTGGTTTCTTCCGGCTTTCCGAAACCGGCGAAGGCATCGGCTGATCCGTCGGGAAAGACAACATACAAACAGCGGAAAACGGATTATCCCCGTGCGGGGGATGATCCGTTTTTGCTGTAACGGGAAATTTCTCCGGCTTTACGGTATAACATTTCCGTTCGGCCCATATACATATGACAGAACCCATAATCGGGAGTGATGATATGTGAAACGGACCATACACAGGCTGATGTCGGTTCTGCTCGGCATTGCTGTTATGGCGGGCGCTTCCCGGTATTCTCCGGGGATTGTTTTCGCCACAGAAGGGGAAACGCAAGAGGTACAGGAGGAAAGGGCGCAGCGCACGGGCGGCGTGGAGATCGCGGCGCCTTCCGCGATTCTGATGGAGGCCTCCACGGGACAGGTAATATTCGAGAAAGAGCCGCAGGTGCGCAGGAGTCCGGCCAGTATCACAAAGATCATGACACTGCTTCTGATCTTTGACCACCTGGAAGCAGGCAAGATCCGTCTGACGGATGAAGTCACGACAAGTGCCCATGCAAAATCGATGGGCGGTTCCCAGGTGTTTCTGGAAGAGGGAGAGATACAGACGGTAGATACGCTGATTAAGTGTATTGCGGTTGCGAGCGGCAACGATGCTTCGGTGGCCATGGCGGAGCATATCGCGGGGACAGAGGAAGAATTTGTGGCCATGATGAACCGGAAAGCGGAAAGCCTTGGGATGACGGATACACATTTTGAGGATTGCTGCGGACTGACGGGATCGGATCAGCATTATACGACGGCAAGGGATGTGGCGGTGATGTCCCGGGCGCTGATTACGGAGTATCCGGAGATTTATCAGTACACAAAAATCTGGATGGAGGATATTACCCATACGACCCGGCAGGGAAGCAGTCAGTTTACGCTCTCAAGCACCAATAAGCTGCTGAAACAGTATCCCTATGCCACGGGATTGAAAACCGGTTCCACGGATAAGGCGAAATATTGTCTGTCCGCGACGGCGAATAAGGACGGCATTGACCTGATCGCCGTTGTGATGGCGGCGCCGGATTATAAGGTGCGTTTTCAGGATGCCATGGATTTGCTGAATTATGGGTTTGCGGTCAGCAGTCTGTATACCGATGAAAACAAAGAAGCGCTTTCCGCCAGAACGGTGACGGGCGGGGTACGGGATACGGCGGCGATTGTCTACAAAGAGGCGTTTCGTTATCTGGACACGGAGGGCAACGACATGACTCAGATTCAGAAAGAAGTAAAACTGCCGCAGGAAGTGGAAGCGCCGGTCAGAGAGGGGGAGATTGCGGGCAGAGCAGTCTATACATTAAACGGCCAGGAGATCGGGAGTGTGGATATTCTTTTTGCGGAAACCGTGGAGAAGGCGACATACCGGGATTATGTTAAGAAAGTATTTCGGATTTTCTTTTAGGGCTTTTAAGAATCGGGGTTTCATGTTATACTATTAAACCGTAGCTGCAAACAGACTCTTTTTTACAGGAGATATGGAGCAATGGGGTATGTGATACTTGGTTTTTTTCTGATTGTGCTGTACGGTTTGTCTGTGATTGTCCGTGACATGAACCGTTTTGTCGTGGCACCCTATACGGTGCGGTCGGATAAAATCAATCGCCAATATACGATAGTCATGCTTTCGGATCTGCATAACAAAACGTACGGCAGAGAAAACGAAAAGCTGGTCAGAGCCATTGAAGACTGTCATCCGGACTGTATTATGACGGCCGGAGATATGTATACATCTGTTAAGGGATCGCGTTTTGACAATGCGCTGGCGCTTTTGAGCGCATTGTCAAAACGGTTCCCGGTTTATATTGCAAACGGCAATCATGAGCATAAGACGGCCGAACATCCCGATTATTTCGATCATATGTATGAGACGTATACGGAAAAGCTGCGCGGGATGGGGCTGGAGCCGCTGGTCAATAGGCATGTGATACTGCCGGAGGTAAATATAGACGTCTGCGGACTACAGATCGGCCGCGAATATTTTAAACATTTTAAGAAAAAAGAAATGCCCGGCGATTATATGGACAAGCTGGCGGGAAAAGCCAATGACAGGCGGTTTCAGATATTGCTCGCCCACAATCCGCTGTATTTTAAGGAATATGCCGCATGGGGCGCCGATCTGGTGCTCTCGGGACATATGCACGGCGGCATTATCCGGCTGCCGTTTCTGGGCGGCGTGGTGTCCCCGGCGGTGACACCGTTTCCCAAATACGACGGCGGCCGCTTCGCGGAGGGCAAAAGCACGATGATACTGGGCAGAGGGCTTGGAACGCACAGTCTGCCTGTCCGCATGTGGAATCCGGGGGAACTCGTTGTTGTGACGCTGCTGCCGGCGGAAAAGGACTGAGGGGGCGCTATGGCGATTACGGTAAAACTGCAGGTGTTTGAGGGACCGTTGGACCTGCTGCTGCATCTGATCGAAAAAAATAAAGTGGATATTTATGATATTCCGATCGTGGAAATTACCGCGCAATATCTGGACTACATCCATCAGATGGAAACGGAAGACATGAATATCATGAGTGAGTTTCTTGTGATGGCGGCCACATTGATTGACATCAAATGCAAAATGCTGCTGCCCAGAGAGGTAAACGAGGAAGGCGAGGAAGAAGACCCCCGCGCCGAACTGGTGGAAAAACTGCTGGAATACAAGATGTACAAGTACATGTCCTATGAACTGAAGGACAGGCAGTTGGATGCGGGAAAAAATTTCTTTAAGAAGCAGACGCTGCCGCCGGAGATCCGGGATTACCGGGAGCCGGTTGACTATGAGCAGCTTTTGGGAGACGTGACGCTGCGGCGCCTGCACGGCATTTTCCGGGAAGTCGTGAAAAAGCAGGAAGACAGGATTGACCCGATTCGGAGCCGGTACGGAAAGATCGAAAAAGACGAGATCAATATGGATGAAAAGACGCTGTATATCGAGACTTACATCCGGGAGCACGGCCGTCTGCATTTCCGGGAACTGCTGCAGCGGCAGGGGAGCAGGATGGAGGTTATCGTCGCGTTTCTCGTGATTCTGGAACTGATGAAAACCGGGAAGATACAGATTGTGCAGGAGCACATTTTTGACGATATTATCATAACATACACGGCGGCAGCCTGAAGCCGCATTATGCAGGGAAAGAAAGAGGGACAGAGGTTGGAAAAAGAAAAGGCGGAAGCGGTGATTGAGGCGGTTCTGTTTACGATGGGTGAGTCTGTCGGCGTTTCCAGACTGGCGGAAGTGATCGGAGAAGAGGTCAGCGTCACAAAAGAGATTTTAAGCGATATGATGCGGAAACTGGAAAAGGAAGACCGGGGCGTGGAGATCATTGAACTGGAAGATGCTTATCAGATGTGTACCAAAGGAACCATGTATGAATATCTGTTACGGATTGCCAGGACGCCGAAAAAATATGTGCTGACCGACGCACTGCTGGAAACATTGTCCATCATCGCCTATAAGCAGCCGGTGACACGGCTGGAGATCGAGCGGGTACGGGGCGTGAACAGCGATCATGCGGTAAACCGTCTGGTGGAACTCGGTCTGGCGGAGGAAGTCGGCCGGCTGGATGCACCGGGACGGCCGCTGCTGTTCGGGACGACGGAGGAATTTCTGCGCAGTTTCGGGGTGCGTTCGCTGGACGAACTCCCGTCTCCGGGTGTGGAACAGATTGATGATTTCCGGCGTCAGGCGGAAGAGGAAGCGGATCTGAAAGTGGATATTTGAGGAATAGACAGGGCATACCGTGTGCGGAAGGCATGAAGCGGTATGCTTTTTTCATATATATGGGATAAGGAGAAGCAGAGGCGGAAGGCATGAACGGAAAAAGCGGAATGCGGCACAGCATTTTTGTTCTGATACTGATGCTTTGTATCGCGGTGACATATACCGCGGCGGTATGGCGGGAACATATCCCGCAGGAAACCATGGGGGAAACGATCCGTATGAACCATACGGATGACGGGCAGGGGGACGCAGGAATCGAACCGGAACAGGGGCAGCCGGCGGAGGAGACAGAGGAGAAGGAGCGGCGGGAGGAGGAAAAGGCGCTGGATAACGCGCTGCATGCCCGGGCAGCCGTGCTGGTGGATATGGAGAGCGGCAGGATATTGTATGAAAAAAACGGCGGTGAAGTGCTTCCGATGGCCAGTACGACGAAGATTATGACATGTATTCTGACGCTGGAAGAGGCCGGGCGTGACGAAACGGTGACGGCTTCCGCTTATGCCGCGGGACAGCCGAAGGTACATCTGGGGATGCAGAAAGGGATGTCGTATGTGATGGATGACCTTCTGCATTCTCTTATGCTGGAATCGCACAATGACGCCGCGGTTGCGATTGCGGAGCATATCGGCGGCAAAGGTATGAACCTGCCGGATACGGCGGAGCGTTCGAAGGAGGAGAGCCGGACGGCGGTGACGGCGTTTTGCGAGAGGATGACGGAAAAAGCCCGGGAGATCGGCTGTCGGAATACGCGTTTTCTGACACCGAACGGACTGGATGCGCAGGCCGAGAGTACGGACGGGGAGACAATCGTCCATGCCACGACGGCGGCGGATCTGGCCAGAATCATGTCTTATTGTATCAATGAGTCGCCGCAGCGCGAGGCTTTTTTGGAGATCACGCGGGCGGCCTCCCATTCTTTTTCGGATTGTGAGGGAAAGCGGACGTATGTCTGCAATAATCACAATGCTTTTCTGAACATGATGGACGGTGCGCTGAGCGGGAAGACCGGGTTTACGAATCAGGCAGGTTACTGTTATGTGGGAGCGCTGGAACAGGACGGAAAAAAACTGGCGCTGGCACTGCTCGCCTGCGGCTGGCCGAACCATAAGACATGGAAATGGGCGGACAGCCGGCAGTTGTTTACCTACGGGCTGGAGCGGTTTTCCAACCATGAATTTTCTCCCGCGGTGGATCTGGCGCCGATTCCCGTCGCACAGGGGGCGGCGGACAGCGGAAATCCCTATGAAAAAACATATATCAGGCCGCAGTGCGCAGGCGGCGTGCTTCCCATCTGCCTGATGGTCAGAGAGACGGAAAGCGTGGAGGCATGTGCGGAGATGGAAAAGACACTCACGGCTCCGGTCGAAGCCGGGACGCAGATCGGAACGATTTCTTATTATCTCACGGATGAATACGGAGAGCGGCAGTATCTGGCAGAGGAAGCGGTCTATGCAGGGGAAGATGTGGCGAAAATAGATTTCGCGTTTGTTTTCCGGTTTATCAGAGACCGCTATCTGCTCTGACTTTGCCGGGGACGGCGGGAGATATGTGCTGTCCCCGGTTCCGGGAGCGGTCTGTGCGCTGTTTTTTGCCGTCTGTCCCTGTCAATTTATTTTTGAAATCGGTAAAATTTCGTATTTTTATTACTAGGCAGAAAGTTTCTTTTATGATATACTACTTTGGAGTGGGAAAGGGGGACTTTGCGCTTTCCTGCCCCGGACGATACGCTTTTTATCGCACTGCGGCGGAATGGAAGATTCCGTCAGAACGGCCCGCCGCAGGCGGAGAATCCTGTAG
>CAJUCC010000090.1 GCA_910585205.1 uncultured Lachnospiraceae bacterium | reverse complement strand
TAAGCCAATTATCACCATTGACGTTCGTAATGGTACCATAAGAAAAAGTAGATACTGCTGTCAATTTGCTGTTCAAAGTAGTTATCTTACTATTTATCTTACGAACTTTAAGACGAGTGTCCAAACAAGTAGTTGGATACTGATATTAGACTTTGTAAATTAAGACCTTCGCGGGTCTTTTTTTTAATAAAAATTTATGAAAGGGGGTCCACATATGGACAACAAAGACACACTGGTGCTGGCAGACGGCACAGAAATCACGCTGGAATCATCACAGGGGATGGGGGCGTTATGCGTATGCGCAGACAGCCACGCTGTCGCGGGCATCCTGTGGGATAAGCTCACGGGTGAAAACCTGAAAGAGGTGTGCATCAGGGACGCAGCCGGCAGGATAACGGGGCGGTATAAGGACATGACGCTCGACCATATCACCGGCAGGGACAATGCGGACGGCACCGTGCAGCTTACGCTGTGCCTGCGCGAGAAGACATATGCAGAATTGCTGGAGGAACGGGTTGCGGAACTGGAAGCAGGGCAGCAGACACACAGCGCGGCGATCGGTGATCTGGGGAAGGCAGTATCAGATATGGAAGTGATAGAAAGGGGGGAATGATATGGGTGAATTTTACGGGCGGAAAATCCGGAGCGGTGAGATCAACCCGAAGACCGGGAAAGCATGGGCATTGGAAGATGTCCCGGCGTACTGGCGGGAGAAGAGCGAAAAATGGCTGAGGGATGAGGTGGAACAGGATGGGTGATGTCATCATGATTATGGGGATCCCATCGGCAATAACCGGCCTGTGCTTCTGGCTTCTTGAGAGAAGGATGGAAAAGCGGGAAAGGGAGCGGGAAAAGAAAGAGGCTGTTCGGGAAAAACAGGAGTTCCTTATGGTCAAGGGCATCGGCGCAGCTATTGCGCTGGGGGAAGCGACGGCGGAGGCAGTCGCCAGAATCCCGGACACACATTGCAACGGGGACATGCACTCCGCGCTTGAATATGCCAGGCAGGTAAAGCATGAACAGAAAGATTTTTTAACACAACAGGGAATCGGCGCAATCTATTGAAAAGCACGGACAGGAGGAATACAACACTATGAATAAGATTAACTGGAAACGGAAACTGACAAGCAGGAAGCTGTGGGCGGCCGCAGCTTCTTTTGCATCCATGCTTATTGTAGCGACAGGTGGGACCGAAAGTGTGGCAGCACAGGTAACGGCGCTTATCATGGCCGGAGCATCTGTGATTGCGTATATCATCGGTGAGGGTCTTACGGACTCCGCAAATATTGGAACAGATGCCGCAGAAGAAACCGAACAATAGAGATCAGGTAAGACAGGCGTGCCCGGAGGAACAATCCGGGCGTTTTTTAGGAAGGAGCAGAGGAATGAAAAGATACAAAGGCGTGGACGTATCAGCATATCAGGGTAAGATCGACTGGCAGCGGGCAAAAGCCGCGGGCGTGGAGTTTGCCATTTTAAAAGTAATCCGCAAAGACTTATCACCCGACAAGGAATTTGAGCGCAACTGGCAGGGGTGTCTTGCGGCTGGTGTAACGATACAGGGTGTCTATAATTACACCTACGCGACAACAGTGTCAAAGGCGGTAAAAGATGCGCAGGCAGTCCTTGCAGTTCTCGGGCCGGACAGGCATCCGTTTGTATGGCTTGACTGGGAGGATAAGAGTCTTCCGACCGGCAGGCAGGCGGCGGAGATCATCAATGCCTACGGCGATGTGATCACGGCCGGCGGGTGCAGATTCGGTCTTTACTTTGGCATGAGCTATTATGACAGTCATATGGGCGCGATCATGGAGCATGTAAGACCGCAGTATCGCAACGGCTGGGAAGCAAGGTATTATAACGGGTACAAAAAAGAGATGCGGATCAGCGACAGCGTTAATGAGACGAAAAAGCCGGTAAACTTTGACGGGACCTTTTACGGCTGGCAGTATACGTCCATGGGGCTTGTGGATGGCATCAGCGGCCATGTAGACCTCAATCTGTGGTATGCAGGGATCGAGGCGGCAGGCGGCAGCGTGCCGGAGGAAAAAGCGGGCTATCAGCTTGCAGACTTTATCAGGGACAGCCGGACAGTCTGGGGCGTATCGGATACGGCCAGTGCCATGGAGATCATGGCCAGGACGGTGACGGTCAGCACGGGTGATAACCGGTCACATGCGGTTGTGACGCCGCTGGAACGGTATTTACAGGCGCTTGGGTACTATACGGGCAGTGTGGAGGCGGATCACGGAAAGACGCCGGTGTATGGTAATGGCATGAGAAAAGCCGTCGTCCTCTATCAGACGCACGTGGTAAAGGCACAGGAGCGGTACCGCGACGGGGAACTGACAGCCGGGGCGTCGACGTGGCGTACATTGTATGGGGTATAATGTAGCATGTAAATAAAATATATTGTAAGAATTTCGTTGATTCTGAAAAATAAATTTGTGGCTCAAGTCGTAAATGATTTGGGCCACATTATTTTTTTTGGATACTTTTTCAACAATATGTTGATAAATTAAACGAAAGGTGATAAACTACTGTTGTAGCGTAAACACATGAATAGGAGAGGATGGAGCAGGATGTTGACTCAGTTTGGAAAGGAATTGCGGCATATACGCCTTGACCGGGACGAAAAACTGAAGGACATGGCTGAAAAACTGGGCGTTACGGTTGCGTATTTATCAGCTGTTGAGAATGGAAAAAGAAATATCCCAGGAAATTGGATTGAAATAATCGCAGATGTGTATTCGTTGAATGAAAAGGACGTGAAGAAACTTGAAAGGCTTGCGTATGATGGCAGGTCGGAAATTGTACTGAATGTTGATAACGCTACAAATGTACAACGTAATTTAGCATACTCGTTCGCTAGAAAGTTTAAAGATTTGAGTGATGACGATGTGCAAAATCTTCAAAGGCTTTTTGATCAAAGGAGGTAACAAACAACATGGTTCAGTGTATTGCAGAACCGTTATCGCGAAAGGATATACAAAATTTTGCAATGGCGGTTAGGTTTTTGGTTGGAAAGGAAAATGATCCTTATTTTGACATTGTGAGGTTTTTGGATATAGATTTACCAAAACTTGATCCAGACTTCTCACTGGTTATTGAAGATAAGGATACGCTTGGAGAATGTCATGGTCTAACATATCCAGATCGAGATGAAATACATATACGTTCTGATGTTTATGAGAGGGCTGACAATGGAAGCGGAAGAGACCGGTTCACTATGGCACACGAATTGTTCCATTTGTTGCGACACGTAAAAGAAAATATTAGCTATGCCAGAACTGAAGAGGGAGCAAATGTTCCAAACTACCGGTTGCCTGAATGGCAAGCCGATGCCTTTGGTGGCGAGTTACTGATGCCAGCGCACTTAATTAGCGATATGACAGTGGAAGAGATAATGAAGAAATGCAGAGTATCACAAAGTGCAGCAGTATGTCAGCTATCTAAGACCCGCAGGGTCCGAAAATAGAAAAAGACCAAACACTAAATGTTTGGTCTATCTGTTGAAAGTGTTGCCACGATCAACTGGTTATAACTCTATCTCGACAATAGAATTATAACATCGTGGCGGCCTTTTTGCAAATGAATTTTACTGAACTTTTGCGAAAGGAGGACTGCCATATGTATATTTTCAGAGCAAGTATTACACTTAAAGATGGTACAAAGATTTATGCCAGAGACTATGGTAAAAGGGCATTTCGAATCTGGATCGGTGCGGCTCCGCAACCAGTCAAGAGTAACTGATTGACCGTAAGAGGCGCTTTTACCAGTTGGAGTACCTCTGATTTTATGAAAGAGAGGTAAAAAGATGGCAAAAACAAAATCAAGCACTAGAGGCTTGCAGAACAAAAAGATTGTAGTGGTGAAATCCTACAGGCGCAGTGATGGAACTAAGGTCGGAGGACATAGAAGGTCTACACCAAATTAAAAATCAATATTAAGACAGGCGGAAGGTGCTATCCTGCCGCCTGTTATTCATAATATATACTTTCACTGTATGGGAGTATTAAAAAATTTATACTACGGTGAAATCTCCCTGACCGCCGGAAAACGCGGCTGCGGTGGAGCCGAAATCAATGCTCTGGTCAATGGCGAGATCGGTCTGTGGATCGATATTATGTTTTTTCAGGATGTATTCAAATACCATTTCCGGCATACCGCCCGCACGGCCGCCGAGCACATCCGTACCTTTCAGCATATCCCATGAAAAGTTATCGATGGGCTGCCGGGACACAAGGAAGTTACCGGCACGCTGTGTCAGTTGGGCAAAATTGACAACCGGATCGTCCGTTCCGCCCAGATATGTGTAAATAGAAGCTTCCGAACCCATGAACCCGATGTCTGCTTCGCCGGAAAGCACTGCGGTCATCGTCTTATCCGCACCGAATCCCGTCACAAGCTCCAGCTCGATTCCTTCTTCTTCGAAATATCCTTCTTCGATGGCCACATACATGGGGGCATAAAAGATGGAATGCGCCACTTCGTTCAGAACCACCTTCTTGCCCGGAGCCGCCGGAGCTTTGCCTTCTGTCGCAGCGCCGCAGCCGGCAAGCGTAACGACAAGCAACGCGGCCACGAGCAGCAGACTGATTACTTTCTGTTTCATACTGGATTCCTCCAAATAAATTTTTAATACTCTATTATATTGAAAAAAAACAGAAATGTGCTACAATCAATGAGCAGTGCGCAAACATATGGCAGAAAGCGGAAAGCGATCACATTGACGAAACGGAGAACACAATGAGTATTTACGATACCTTAAACGAGCAGCAGAAAGAGGCGGTTATGCAGACGGAAGGCCCGGTGCTGATACTGGCGGGCGCCGGTTCCGGCAAGACGCGGGTACTGACGCACAGGATAGCATATCTGATGGAGAGATGCGGCGTGGAGCCCTGGCATATTATGGCGATCACATTTACAAACAAAGCGGCCGGAGAGATGCGGGAGCGTGTCGATCAGATTGTGGGATTCGGTTCGGAAAAGATATGGGTTTCCACGTTTCATGCAAGCTGCGTGAGGATGCTGCGACGGTACATAGACAGACTGGGATATGACAATAATTTTACCATATATGATACTGACGATCAAAAGACGCTGATGAAGGATATTTGCAAGCGTCTGCAGATCGATACGAAAACACTGAAAGAACGGGTGATTCTGAGCGCGATTTCCGCCGCGAAAAACGAATGTATCACACCGCTCGAATTTGAACAGACGGCGAACGGGGATTACACGGCCGAGAGGATTGCCGGGGTATATACCGAGTATCAGAAAACGCTGCGGAAAAACAATGCGCTCGATTTTGACGATCTGCTTGTGAAAACGGTGGAACTGTTTCGGGCATGCCCGGATGTGCTGGAATATTATCAGGACAGATTCCGGTATATTATGGTGGACGAGTATCAGGATACCAATACCGTACAGTTTGAGATGATCCGGCTTTTGAGCGCCAAATACAGAAATCTCTGTGTGGTCGGGGACGACGACCAGTCGATCTATAAGTTCCGGGGCGCCAATATCCGCAATATTCTCGATTTTGAAAAGGTATTTCCCGAAGCCAGGGTAATCAAGCTGGAACAGAATTACCGTTCCACGCAAAATGTACTGGACGCCGCCAATCATGTCATTCGCAACAATGCGGGCAGAAAAGAAAAGGCGCTCTGGACAGAGCGGGGAGCGGGCAGTCCGCTGCATTTCCGGCAGTTTGACACGGCGTACGAAGAAGCGGTGTTTGTAGCGGAAGACATTCGGAAAAAGAAAAGAGAAGGAGAGACGGATTACGGGGCCTGTGCGGTATTATACCGGACGAACGCACAGTCGCGCCTTCTGGAAGAACAGTTTGTCATGACGGGGGTTCCTTATCGTATTGTCGGCGGTGTGAATTTTTATGCCAGAAGGGAGATCAAGGATCTGCTGGCATATTTAAAAACGGTGGACAACGGAAAAGATGATGTGGCAGTCCGCCGCATTATCAATATTCCCAAACGGGGCATTGGCGCGACGACCATTACAAGGGTGCAGGCATACGCGGATGAGAACCAGATCGCTTTTTACGACGCTTTGCGGGAGGCGGATCAAATTGCCGCACTCGGGAAAAGCGTGTCCAAACTGCAGCCGTTCGTGACGCTGATTCAGAGCCTGCGGAGCAAAGCGGAATATTACGGACCGGCAAAATTGCTGCAGGAAATTATCGATGCCACCGGTTATGTGAGAGAACTGGAGGCATCCGATGAAGAGGATGCAGAAAACAGAATCGAAAATATAGACGAATTGATGAATAAAGTCATTGCATATGAGGAGAGCCATGATACGCCGTCTTTGCGAGAATTTCTGGAAGAGGTGGCGCTGGTTGCGGATATTGACGGGGTGTCGGATACGGAGAACCGGGTATTGCTGATGACTTTGCACAGTGCAAAGGGTCTGGAGTTTTCGCATGTATATTTGGCGGGAATGGAAGACGGCGTTTTTCCCAGCTATATGACAATCACGGCGGATGACCGGGAGGAAATGGAAGAAGAAAGGCGTCTGGCGTATGTGGGACTGACCAGGGCAAAGGATGATCTGACGCTGACGTACGCCCGGACACGGATGATCCGGGGGGAAACGCGATACAGTATGGTCAGCCGCTTTGTGGAAGAGATACCGGAAACACTGTTCGATCACAGACTGCCGACGGGAAAACGGAGTAAATGGGAAACGCATCCCGAAGCTACGGGCGGTACCGGATACTTGCGGGAAAAGCCGTCCGGCAGCCGGTTGTATACGGCGGACAGTCTGGAGAGCGGAATCGGCGCCACCCGCCCGGCGATCGACCCGCGGCTGCGTCCGAAAGCGATTGCGTCTCCGCGAAGGACGGCAAAGGAAAACCGCCCCTTCTTTACGAAAGGTGCGGAAATGACAAAGGGCGCTCCGGCGGGCGGCAGACCCGACTATGCGGTAAATGACCGGGTGAGACATATCAAATACGGAGAGGGAACCGTATTACGGATCGAAGAAGGCGCGCGGGACTTTCAGGTCACGGTTGATTTCGACAAAGCCGGACAGAAAGTTATGTATGCTGCATTTGCAAAACTGAAAAAATTGTAAAGAATAATAAATTCATATAGTAAAAAATAGCAAAAGGTGGTATACTGATTACAAGACAGCGATCGGTCATAATGTAAAATAATGGAAAGGTGGTACTTATGAATAGATTGGAGGACCTTATCGTTATGAAAAAACTTCAGGATTTAATGGGGAAAAAAGAAGAGAAAAAAGAAATTTCACCGATATGTTGGGTGATTGCAGTGGTTTTGGTAATTGCGGCAGCAGGGGCGATAGCATATGCTCTGTACCGTTACTTTACGCCGGATTATCTGGAAGACTTCGAAGACGATTTCGAGGACGACTTTGACGATGATTTTTTTGAAGAGGAAGAAGATGACGCCGAAGAAAAAGAAGAAACTTCCGGGGAAGAAAAGACAGAGGCGTAACGCGCGGGAGCAAAGTCAAATAGTGTAGGATACTGTGGCGGGGTGCAGATGCATCCCGTCTTTTGCTTCTCATACAGGAAATTTTGGAATTCTTTTTTAATAGCTACAGGAAAAGGAGCAATACATGAAAAAGGGAGAACGAGCGGAAGGCATTGTGATAAAGGTAAATTTTCCGAATAAGGCTGTGGTGCAGTGTGAGGACGGGACAATCTGTACGGTAAAAAACGCACTGCCGGGGCAGCGGGTTTTGTTTGCAGTTCGAAAGATACGGAAGGGAAAGGCGCAGGGACAGCTTCTGAAAGTGCTGCAGCCGGCGGAAAATGAGGAAGAGAGCGGATGCCCTCATTTCGGGCTGTGCGGCGGGTGTAGCTATCAGACGCTTCCCTATGAAGCACAACTGGCATTAAAGGAGATGCAGGTAAAAGAGCTGTTGGAGCCGGTACTGGCAAAGCAGGATGCCCCCTGTGTCTGGGAGCCGATTCATCCCAATCCGCAGGTGTACGAATATCGCAATAAGATGGAATTTTCTTTTGGGGACGGGATAAAGGACGGGCCCCTGGAGCTTGGCATGCACAAAAGGGGCAGTTTTTATGATATTGTCACGGTAGACCAGTGCCGGATTGTGGATGCGGATTATCGTAAGATCATAGCGGCGGTGCGCAACTATTTTCGGGAAAGGGGTGTCTCGTTTTTTCACAGACTGCGCCATACCGGTTATCTGCGCCACCTTCTTGTCAGAAAGGCCAGCCGCACAGGGGAGATATTGGTTGCGCTTGTCACAACAACGCAGGAAACGCATGATCTGACACCCTGGAAGGAAATGCTGTTGTCGCTGGAACTGACGGGAACGATAACGGGAATTCTGCATATAAAAAACGACAGTGTGGCGGATGTGGTAAAAAGTGACGAGACTGTCGTTTTATACGGCAAGGATTATTTTTACGAGGAGCTTTTGGGATTACGGTTCAGAATATCTGCTTTTTCCTTTTTTCAGACCAATAGCCGGGGCGCCGAAGAATTGTACCGGACTGTCCGGCGTTTTACGGGCGAGACAAGCCGGGACGCGCAGGGGCAGCCGGATCAGGTGATTTTTGATCTGTACAGCGGAACGGGAACGATTGCACAGATGCTGGCGCCATCCGCGAAAAAGGTGACGGGGGTGGAGATCGTGGAAGAGGCAGTGGAAGCGGCTGCGGAGAACGCCGCCCGAAACGGTTTACATAACTGTACATTTATCGCCGGCGACGTGCTGAAAGTCCTGGATACCATAGAAGAAAAACCGGACTTTATCGTCCTCGATCCGCCCAGAGACGGCATCCATCCAAAGGCGCTGGAGAAGATCATTGCCTATGGAGTGGAACGGATTGTGTATATTTCCTGCAAGCCGACAAGCCTGGCCAGGGATTTGGAAGTGTTTCTGGAAAACGGGTACCGGGCGGAGAAAGTGACGACGGTGGATATGTTCTCGGGGACGGTGCATGTGGAGACGGTATGTTTATTGTCCAAACTTCATTCAGACCAGCATATCGAGGTGGAGCTTCAGATGGACGAGCTTGATTTGACGGTTGCGGAGAGCAAGGCAACTTATGAGGAAATCAAGGATTATGTGTTGGAACATACTGGATTGAAAGTCAGCAGTTTGTATATCGCACAGGTAAAAGAGAAATGTGGGATTATCGAGAGGGTGAACTACAATCTGCCAAAATCGGAAAATTCCAGACAACCGAAATGCCCGCCAGAGAAAGAAGTGGCTATAAGGGAGGCGTTGGAATATTTCCATATGATTTGATGATTGTTTAGAAAAGGAGGAGTGTTTCTCTTTGATTTACACCTTTGAGTGCTATCGTCATTTTCTTGTATAATGAAGCCAAGAAAGGACGGTGAGCTTTATGAGAGAAAAGAAAAACCATTTATATGTGGACAGTAGGGAACGGAGCATTTTATTACATAGCCTTGTAGAGCTGAAAAACCAGCTCATTCAGCAGGGCAGATATACAGACTGCGTTGACGAACTGATATTTAAGGTCGTAAACGCACCCGTCAAGAGAATGAAAATTGAATATGTCTAAGGCACATCACAGAGCCGCTTATTCTTATTGATTTTT
>CAJUCC010000089.1 GCA_910585205.1 uncultured Lachnospiraceae bacterium | reverse complement strand
TTTCAATACTGCTTTTGTCAATGGCATATTTTGTCTTTGGGGTTTTAACGGCGTTGGTGATATAGATACCCATTTGTAATATGTCCTGTATCGAAGTAACCGCCGCTCCCGCCCCCTGAAAAAGAGGAATCGTTGTTTTCAGATAATCCGCGCCGGGAATTCCATAAAAATCCTGTAAGGGATCGAAAGGGACAACTTCATTTATCATAATTGCCTTAATCGTAAGCGGATCAAGGACAAACGAGCGTCCCCGCTATGGAACAAAAGCGGCAGTATTACACACAATACCGTCGCTTTTGTTTTCCGTACAAAAAATATGCCAAAAATCCGAAGCCGCCTATTCTAACATCAGCCCCGTTCGGAACCGGGTTCGGATTCTCATTGCCTGGTGCGGATAACAGGACTTGAACCTGCACGGTCTCCCACCAGAACCTAAATCTGGCGCGTCTGCCAATTCCGCCATATCCGCCTGCCGCTGCCGGTGTTTATCACCAACAATTCCACTGTTCCATTATATAACCGTTTCTGTATTTGTCAAGAGCTGCTTCTGATTCGTTTGCCGTCCGGCCGCATTGTTTTCCCCTCTCACTGCAGCATTGCAATCACTTTTTTATAAATCCGCACAAGAAATATCGTTGACATGATCAGCGAAGCGATCTCCGCAATCGGGAAGGCCCACCAGACATAATTGACATTGCCCATCCGGGACAGCAGAAAGGCCACAGGCAGCAGCACAAACAACTGCCTTGCAATGGATACCATCAGACTGTACATCCCGTTTCCAAGCGCCTGAAATACACTGCCGCACACAATGCAGTAACCGGCAATGACAAAGCTCACGCTGATAATGCGCAGTGCCGACACACCAATCTGCATCATGGTTTCGGAAGCTTCGAACATCACCAGCAGCTGCGCGGGAAAAATATGGAAAATCAGCGTCCCGGCCGCCATAATCCCCATCGCATACAGCACACTGTAACGGATGGTGCGCATGACGCGTTCTTTGCGATTCGCACCGTAATTATAAGCGATAATCGGAATCATGCCGTTGTTCAGTCCGAATACCGGCATAAAGATAAAACTCTGCAGCTTAAAATAAATGCCGAACACAGCCGTCGCCGTGGAAGTAAACGCCATCAGAATCAGATTCATCCCATAAGTCATAACCGAAGCGATAGACTGCATGATAATCGAGGGTACGCCCACCCGGTAAATCTGCGCGATAATCTGTATGTCCGGGCGAAATCCCTTCATCTGCAGCCGGACTTCCCGGTTCACTTTCTGGTTCAGGATCACGGCAAGTATCGAGGCAATGATCTGCCCCGCCACCGTGGCAGCCGCCGCCCCCGCCGCTTCCATCCGCGGAAACCCGTACAGGCCGAAAATCAGAATCGGATCCAGAATAATATTGATAACGGCGCCCGTCCCCTGAATAATCATCGTATAAAAAGTCCGCCCGGTGGACTGCAGCAGACGTTCCATTGTCACCTGCAGAAATATGCCAAACGAACAGCAGCAGCATATTCTGGCATAGGCGATCCCGTAGCCGACAATCTGCGCGTCGTTTGTCTGGCTGCGGTAAAACAGTCCGATTCCAAAAATACCGGTCAAAAGCATTACCGCATAGCTCACGCCTGCCAGAAATACCGCATTTTCCGCCGTGCTGTTTACCCGTTTGAAATTTTTCTCTCCGAGAGACTTGGACAGCAGCGCGTTCACCCCCACACCGGTCCCGACCGCGATCGCAATCATCAGATTCTGCACCGGAAATGCCAGTGACACGGCCGTCAGCGCCGCCTCATTTACCTTAGCTACAAAAACGCTGTCCACAACATTATAGAGCGCCTGTACCAGCATCGATACCATCATGGGCAGCGACATGCTGATTAACAGTTTGTTGACCGGCATCACGCCCATCTTGTTTTCCGTCAGTTCCATTTGTTCCGTCACCGTACCTTTCCCTAAATCTGCTTTCTCACCACAGTATACTCATCCCCGTACCGATAATACGGACAGGCAAAATGCTTCTCCAGCAGAAAATGTGCCATTTCATCCTCATCCAGATCCATCTGGCATGTGTAGCACTCATATTCTTCGTCATATTCATAATACAGGCAGCTCTCACACCCGCTCTGTTTTGTCTTCTTATTCATAAACCGATACCGGCGTCAATCACCGCCGGCCCTTTCTCCTGCCGTTCCTTCCAGTCGTACGCCGGTATGCAGAAAATAATATGCATAACCGATTCCGGGACAGAGAATCAACTTTCTGCCAATCTCCCGCATACGGGCATTCAACCGATGATACATCATCCTGTTTTCCCACGGAATCCCTGCAATATAATCCCGCTCCCGGCCGTTCAGGCAGGCAAGTCTATCCCGTATCTGCTCCTCCTGCCCGGCTTTATCCCCCGGACGCCTCCAGGTGCCGAACGGACAGGCAAAATATACTTCCACGTCCCCGTTTTTTCTGATATTTTCCTGCAGGCAGCCATACAGTCCTTCCCGGTCGGAAACCGGCAGCCGGACAATATGCAGTCCCGCTTCCGCTTCTCCCGGAAGCTGCCGCAGCAGCAGGCCGGATTCCAGCATATACCGGTATGCCGTACTGCGCACCCGCTCTCTTGGCGTCGGATAGGAAAGCGACTGCATGATCTGTTCCAGAGAATACCCCAGATCGACCAGATGCCGGATGGCGCCGCCGCTTGCCGCATCGTGGATAAAATCCGATAACGCCTCGTCAAAATACCGCCGTCGTTCTTCCATACATCCCTCCGCCGCCATGATCGGTTCCAAAAAAGAAAAACGCCCGCAAATCCGTTTTTTCCGGATCTGTGAGTGTTTTTCCTTCCTGAGACACGGGGGATTCGAACCCCCGACAACTTGATTAAAAGTCAAGTGCTCTACCACCTGAGCTAGTGTCCCTTACTATAAAATAACCTGGGCTAGCTGGATTCGAACCAGCGAATGCAGGAGTCAAAGTCCTGTGCCTT
>CAJUCC010000088.1 GCA_910585205.1 uncultured Lachnospiraceae bacterium | reverse complement strand
TTTCCAATACGGAAAGCAGTGTTTCGGCAAAATTCCACTTTTCATCGGATGGTTCACAAAAGTCAATTTCCTTGTCGGCTTCAACAATGTCAACCAGCGGCTGATATAAGAAATCCGGATTACTTCCGTTTTCCCACTCAAAATACGCATCTGTCTCAGTGCTGTAATCCCACGCTATGTAAAAACCGTAAAAATCGTCAGTAGTGATAAAGCCAATGGCGCAGGCTTTTTCGCCTTTTGCATGTTGAAGAATCCTGTCAATTTCATTTGGCAGTTCTTTGGAACATGTTTCACTAAACTCCTTAAATACTGCTATATCCATTTTTGTTTTCTCCTTTCAAATTCCGATTTAGCACTTTGTTTCTTCCATTGTGCCACAATTTCGGGAGGATGGAAACAGGCAAACGCCCTTATCGGCCGGAAGTTCTGCGATTATGAGAACGAGAACCGTATGCTTCTTGACTATGGGGGTCCCACATCTGCCCCAGACCATTTCTTTGCGCGGTCTTCGGTGGGGTGTTCGTCTCAAAGTCCAACCGATTGTGCTTATCTGAAGCAGATGACAGAAAGCATGTTTGCGGATGCGGACGGGATTTTGATAATTGACGGAGCGGTTATGTAAAAGAGCGGGCAGGGGAAATGATGATCGGAAGGATGTTTTCTGGCACGGCAAAAATGCCATCGTAAGGGACAGCGTCGTGAAAGGCCATGTTCTTTCCGGCCGTCAATTTACTGGAATCCCGACCACATGTCTGTTATAATATCAAAAAAACCAGTGAGGATTGATAGATGGGAAAGGATTATCTGACAGAAAAGAAACCGGCATTGGCGCTGCTGATTTTTGCGCTGCCGATTATTGTCGGCAACCTGTTTCAGCAGATGTATACGATGGCGGATTCCGCCGTTGTCGGACAGTTTGTGGGAGAACGGGCGCTGGCGGCCGTCGGCGCGTCGTATGCGCTGACCAATATTTTTATCTGTGTTGCAATCGGCGGCGGCATCGGGGCGTCGGTTATTGTCAGCCGGTATTTTGGCGCCGGGACATATGATGCCATGAAAACAGCCATCAGCACGGCCTGTCTGGCGTTTCTGGGCGTCAGTGTTTTGCTTGGCGGTTTCGGTCTGCTGTTTTGCAGAAACATATTGATTCTGCTGCATACGCCCGCCGATGTACTGCCTTTGGCAGTCGAATATCTGAATATATATTTTTGCGGTCTGCCGTTTTTATTTATGTACAATGTGTTTTCTTCCATGTTCAATGCGCTTGGGAAATCGAGAATACCGCTGTTTTTTCTGATTTTTTCCTCTCTGTTTAATATTGCGCTGGATATTCTTCTCGTCAGACGGTACCGGCTGGGAGTTGCCGGTGTGGCATGGGCGACATGGATTGCACAGGGGATTTCGGCCCTGCTGTCACTGGCCGTACTCTGTTATGAACTCAAAAAACTTGACAGCCGCAGGGGGAAAATATTCGATCCGGCAGAGCTGCGGAATATGACAAAGATTGCGCTGCCATCGATTTTACAGCAGTCGACGATTTCCGTCGGCATGATGTTGGTGCAGTCGGTTGTAAACGGTTTCGGGACGGAGGCGCTCGCCGGATTTTCGGCGGGGATCCGGGTGGAGTCGCTCTGCATCGTACCGATGGCCGGAATCGGCAACGCGCTGTCGTCCTATACGGCGCAGAATATCGGTGCGCGCAAGCAGGAGCGCGTTGTGGAGGGGTATCACGTCTCGCAGTGGATGGTTGTTGCCTGCGGTGCGGCGATCTGCCTCGCCCTGGAACTGTTTCACGGAGCGATCGTTGCGCTCTTTCTGGGGGCGGACGGTACGGCGGCGGCCGTTTCCACAGCGGAAGACTATCTGCGTTTTATGGGATGGTTTTTCTGCCTGATCGGCTTTAAAATGACGGTGGACGGATTGCTGCGGGGCGCCGGGGATATGAAGATGTTCACGGTTGCCAATCTGGCGAATCTGTTTTTCCGCGTTATGATTGCGGCCTGTCTGGCGCCGCGGTTTGGCATTGCGATGATCTGGTATGCGATTCCGGTCGGCTGGTTTATCAACTGGGCCATTTCCTATGCGCAGTACCGCACCGGAAAATGGCGGAAAATCGCATCAGAGCCGTAGCCGTTTTCGCACATGGTAGCGGACGGCGAGCATACTCATGGCTGCGGTCAGAAACTGGCTTAAGAGAAGGCCGTAGAGGTATCCCTGTATACCGATGGCCGGAATGAGCCAGAATACAAAGAGAAGTCTGATCGCCAGCGCCGCCATGCTGAAGAGAAAGGTTATGCCGGTTTTGCCGAGACCGTGGAGGATACTGGACAGTGCGCCGGAGAGATATAAAAGGGGACAGATAAAACTCATGGTAAGGATAAAGGAGCCTGCCATTTCGCTTTTGAACAGAAGCATTCCGGCCTGCCTGCCAAATAGCAGAAAACCGCCGGTGCACAGCAGTCCGAAAAAAGTGCAGCAGCTCACCGCTTTGCGCACCGCGTTGTCGATGGCGCGGCCGTTGCCGCTTTCGTCGGCTTCCGAGATTACAGGGAGCAAAAGGACACAGGCGGAGTTAATCAGCGCGGTCGGGAACATGACAAGCGGGAGCGCCATGCCGGTCAGCACGCCATAGACAGAGAGCGCCTGTGCCTGTGAAAAGCCGTGCAGGACAAGGCAGCTCGGGATGGAAACCGCTTCGATGCTCTGCAGGATATTGACGGCGATGCGGCTGGCGGTCAACGGAGCGGAAAGCGTGAGAATCCTGCGGGTGATTCTGCCGACGGGTGTGTGGATGCCGATCACGATTCCCGACAGGGGGACGGGGCGCGCCGCCGCCTGCAGACGGAAAAAGCGCAGGTATACGGCAGTCAGGGAGGCGAGCATGGAGAAACATTCCCCGATGGTCAGGCCGATTACGGCACTGGCGATTTGCGGAACCCGATCGTGAGACTGGAGATAGCCGCAGATCAGGAAAACGCTTCCCACACGGGTGAGCTGTTCCAGTATCTGGGTCAGGGCCGGGATACCGGCCCGTTTGATACCGTAAAAGTAGCCGTTGATTAGTGAATGCATGGAACAAAACGGTATCGAAAGGGCAAAGATACGAAGCAGGGGCGCGGTGCGCGCCTCCAGCAGAAAGACTGCGGCGATAAAGTCCGCATAGTCATAGATAAACCAGGTGCAGACGACGGAGAGCGGCATGGAGATCAGAAAGCCCGCGCCGAGGACGCGCAGGGAGGCGCGATAGTCATGTGTCGTAGTCTCCGAGGCGGTGAATTTGGATACGGCGGTCTGGATACCGGCGGCGGTGAGGGAAAAAGAAAGCGCCATAACGGGCGCCAGCAGCTGGTAAATTCCCATGCCTTCCTCACCGAAAGTCTGTGACAGAAAGGCACGGTAAAAAAAGCCGATCAGGCGGCTGCAAAATCCTGCCAGCGTCAGGATCAGGGTTCCGGTCAGAAATGGATTACTTTTACGCATATGGATACCTGACTGTTTTTGATAAATTATATGTAATGGCGTTTATTGACAGAACAGGCGGGCAGTGCTATAGTGTAATCACTGAATTCATAGTACAATACTAGAAAATGAAAAAGGAGTGGGAAACGCCATGAAACCGTTGATATATCTGGATAATGCGGCCACGACAAAAACGGCCGGGGAAGTGGTGGAGGCCATGCTGCCGTATTTCACCGAAAAGTTCGGGAATCCGAGCAGCATCTACTCTCTGGGCGCGGAAAGCAAAGAGGCGGTGACACAGGCAAGGGAGACGATTGCCGCATCGCTTGGAGCAAAGGCAAATGAAATCTATTTTACCGCCGGCGGCTCGGAAGCGGACAACTGGGCGATTAAGGCGGCGGCAGAGGCGTACGAAGACCACGGCCGGCATATTATAACGTCAAAGATCGAGCATCATGCGGTGCTCCATACATGCGAATATCTGGAGAAAAAGGGATTTGCGGTAACGTATGTGGATGTGGATGAGAACGGTATCGTGAAGATGGATGCCCTGGAGGCGGCCATCCGGCCCGATACGATTCTGATCAGCATTATGTTTGCCAATAATGAAATCGGGACACTGCAGCCCGTCCGTGAAATCGGGGAACTGGCTAAAAAGCATGGCATTTTGTTTCACACAGACGCGGTACAGGCATACGGGCAGCTTCCGATCGACGTGGACGCGTGCCATATCGATATGCTGAGTGCGAGCGGGCATAAGTTAAACGGGCCGAAAGGCATCGGATTTTTATATATCAGAAAGGGGCTCCGGCTCCGGTCGTTTGTCCATGGCGGCGGGCAGGAGCGCGCGCGAAGGGCGGGCACGGAAAACGTACCGGGGATCGTCGGCCTGGGCGCGGCCGCAGACCGTGCGCTGCGCATCATGGAAGAGAAGGCGGCAAAGGAGACGGCGCTGCGGGATTATCTGATTCAGCGGCTGGAGACGGAAGTTCCTTATTGCAGGTTAAACGGCGACCGGCACAGACGGCTGCCCAATAATGTCAATTTCAGTTTCCGGTTTGTGGAGGGAGAATCCCTGTTGATTATGCTGGATATGGAAGGCATCTGCGCCTCGAGCGGTTCTGCCTGCACGTCGGGTTCTCTGGACCCGTCTCATGTGCTGCTGGCGATCGGCCTGCCGCATGAGATTGCCCATGGTTCCCTGCGCCTGACGCTGGGGGAGGAAACGACAAAAGAGGAATTGGACCGCGTCGTGGAAGTCGTAAAAAAGACGGTTGATAAGCTGCGCGCCATGTCGCCTCTTTATGAGGACTTTGTCAGGGAACAGAAGGAGGAGTAAAGCAATGTATAGCGAGAAAGTGATGGATCATTTTCAGAATCCCCGCAATATGGGGGAGATAGAGAACGCCAGCGGTGTCGGCACGGTGGGAAATGCCAAATGCGGCGATATTATGCGGATTTATCTGGACATCGACGAAAATCAGATTATCCGGGACGTGAAGTTTAAGACATTCGGCTGCGGCGCGGCTGTGGCGACTTCCAGTATGGCGACGGAGCTTGTCCGGGGAAAGAACATCCGGGAGGCAATGCAGATTACCAATCAGGCTGTGGCCGAAGCGCTGGACGGTCTGCCGCCGGTTAAGATGCACTGTTCCCTGCTGGCGGAGGAGGCGATTCACGCGGCGCTCTGGGATTATGCAGAGAAACATCAGATTACGATTGAAGGTCTGAAAAAGCCGAAATCGGATATACACGAGGATGAGGAAGCGGAGACGGAAGCGTATTAAATGAAAAAGAAAACAGTGGTTGTGGGCATGTCCGGCGGGGTGGATTCCTCCGTTGCGGCATGCCTTTTGCAAAAACAGGGGTATGACGTGATCGGCGTTACGATGCAGATCTGGCAGCAGGAAGATATGCGGCAGCAGGCGGAAAACGAGGGCTGCTGCGGCCTGTCCGCCGTGGATGATGCCAGACGTGTGGCGCAGATATTGGACATACCGCATTATGTGATGAATTTCCGGGACATCTTCAAAGAGACGGTTATGGATTATTTTGTGGCGGAATATCTGGCGGGCAGGACACCCAATCCCTGCATCGCCTGTAACCGGTATGTGAAATGGGAGGCGCTGCTGCAGCGCAGCCTTTCCATCGGTGCGGATGCGATTGCCACCGGACATTATGCGCAGATTGCACAATTAAATAACGGGCGTTATACACTCCGCATGTCCGGCAGCGCCAAGGATCAGACGTATGCGCTGTACGGTCTGACACAGGAGCAGCTTTCCCGGACGCTGATGCCGCTTGCCGGCTATACCAAGGAGGAAGTGCGCGGGCTGGCCCGGGAATATCGCCTGCCTGTGGCGCACAAGCCCGACAGTCAGGAAATCTGCTTTATCCCGGACAATGATTATGCGGGATTTATCGAGCGGACGGCAGGGGAACGGACGCCTCCGCCCGGCAATTTTGTCACGGAGGACGGAACGGTACTGGGCAGGCACAGGGGCATAACCCATTATACGGTCGGACAGCGCAAAGGGCTGCGGCTTGCCATGGGGCGTCCGGTTTTTGTCACCGCGATCCGGCCGGATACCAATGAAGTGGTGATCGGGGAAGCGGCAGACGTGTTTACCGACACGTTGACATGCGAGAGGATAAACTATATGGCGGTCGACGCATTCCGGGACGGAGAGCGGTTTCTGGCGAAGGTGCGCTACGGCCATAAGGGCGTCTTCTGCCGGGTGGAGCATATCGGCGAAGGCCGTGTGCGCTGTGTGTTTGACGAACCCGTCCGCGCGGTGACGCCGGGACAGGCGGCGGTGTTTTATGCGGACGGATGCGTGGCGTTTGGCGGGACGATAAATGGCTGATATGGTTTCCGTATCGGGATTTCCCGTACGATATGATGGGGTGAGAGGCATTTTTGGGGATCGAATCAGATAAACTACATATACAAAGGAGGATTTCTATGAAAGTATTGGTGATCGGGGGCGTTGCCGCGGGGACAAAGACGGCGGCGAAACTGAAACGGGAGGACCGCAGTGCGGAAGTGACAATTATTTCCCGGGATAAGGATATATCCTATGCGGGCTGCGGGCTGCCGTATTATGTCGGCGGCATGATTGTGGAGCCGGGGGATCTGATTGTGAATACGCCGCAGAAATATGCCGCCCTGACCGGGGTGACGGTACATACGGGAAAAGAAGCCGTCAGGCTGGATGCGCAGTCGAAAACGGTTGCGGTAAGGGATGCCGCAGACGGTGCGGAGGAAATGATTTCGTATGACAGACTGGTGATAGCGGTCGGGGCGTCACCGGCCGTACCGCCGGTGACGGGCATGGCGCTTTCCGGCGTGTTTACGATGCGGACACCGGAAGATGCCATCCGGGTGCGGGCTTATGCGAAGGAACATGATGTCAAAAAAGCGGTTGTGGTAGGCGCCGGCTTTATCGGACTGGAAATGGCGGAAAACCTGCAGCAGCAGGGCATCGCCGTAACGGTGATTGATTTTGCGCCGCAGATTCTGCCGAATATTCTCGATGTGGAGATGGCGGCTTACGGCAGGAAACACCTTTTGCGGAAAGGCATCCGGGTGATTACCGGCACGAAGGCGGAGGAAATTCTGGGAGAGGGCAGTGTGACAGGAGTAAAGACGTCTGCCGGGACACTTTCCTGCGGGCTTCTGATTATGGCAGCGGGCATTCGTCCGAATACCGCCTTTCTGGAGGGGAGCGGTCTGGAAATGCAGCGGGGGACGATCGTGGTGGACCGTCAGATGCGTACCAATCTGCCGGACGTGTATGCGGCGGGGGACTGCGTTATGGTGACAAACCGCATTACCGGCGCGCCGCAGTGGTCGCCGATGGGATCATCCGCCAATCTGGAAGGGCGGATGCTGGCACAGGTGCTGGCCGGCGGGCAGAAAGCATATCCGGGGGTACTCGGCACAGGCGTGGTGAAACTGCCGGGACTGAACTGCGGGCGCACCGGTCTGACACAGGAGCAGGCAGAGAAGGCGGGCTATCAGGTGGAGACGGTATTGGCCGTGACGGACGACAAAGCGCATTATTATCCGGATGCGGCGTTTTTTGCGACAAAGCTGATCGCCGATAAGGAGAGCCACAAACTGCTCGGCATGCAGGTATTCGGCCCGGGCGCGGTCGATAAGATGGTGGACATTGCCGTTATGGGGATCAATATGGGCGCACGCCTGGAAGACTTTGAAAACGCGGATTTTGCGTATGCACCGCCTTTTTCGACGGCGATTCATCCCTTTGTGCAGGCTGTCTATGTGCTGCTGAATAAGTTAAACGGCGATATGGTCAGCATGACGCCGGCAGAATATGCGGCCGGCGCGGCGGAAGGCTACCGGGTGCTGGATGTCGCGCCCGCTCCTTCGATCCGCGGTGCGGAATACATCAATCTGGCGGAAGTGAACGGAGAACTGCCCGGTATCGGCAGGGATGAAAAGCTTCTGCTTGTCTGTGCCAAAGGGAAAAGAGGGTACTTCCTGCAGAACCGGCTGCGCTTTTTCGGCTACAAACATACGAAAGTGCTGGAGGGCGCGACCTTCTTTAACGATGTCAGGATAAAAGATTTTGCCGGCGCGGTATCCAAAGAAGAAGAGACAAGGGTCAAGGCTCTGGGATTTTTAAAGGATAAACGGACGCCGGATAAATTCAACGGCCGTGTGATTACGAGAAACGGCAAGATTACGTCGGACGAGGCAAAAGCCATCGCAGAGGCGGCGGAGCGCTTCGGAAGCGGTGAGGTGACGATGACTTCGCGGCTGACCATGGAGATTCAGGGTGTGCCGTTTGAAAATATCGAGCCGTTGCGCGCATGTCTGTTGGAAGCGGGGCTGGAGATGGGCGGTACCGGTTCCAAAGTGCGTCCGGTCGTATCGTGCAAAGGCACGACATGCCAGTACGGACTGATTGATACTTTCAGTCTGTCGGAAGAGATACATGAGCGGTTTTTCCACGGTTATGCCGCAGTCAAACTGCCGCATAAGTTTAAGATTGCCGTGGGCGGCTGCCCGAATAACTGCGTGAAACCGGATTTGAATGATCTGGGCATTATCGGACAGAGCGTGCCGCAGATCGATGCGGAGAAATGTCGGGGCTGTAAGGTATGCCAGGTGGAGAAAAACTGTCCCATCGGCGTGGCACAGTTACAGGACGGCAGAATCGTCATCGATGAGGATGCCTGCAATCACTGCGGCCGCTGCAAGGGGAAATGCCCGTTCGGCGCGCTGGAAAATGTGACGAACGGCTATCGGGTTTACATCGGCGGAAGATGGGGTAAAAAAGTAGCGCAGGGACGGTATCTGGACAAAGTCTTTACGGACCGGGAAGAAGTGCTGGCGATTGTGGAGAAAGCGATTCTGCTGTTCCGGGAACAGGGCGTTACGGGAGAGCGCTTTGCGGATACGGTGGCGAGAATCGGCTTTGCAGAGGTGGAAAAGCAGCTCCTTGCGGACGATCTGCTGGCAAGGAAGCAGGAAAATATTGCGGCGCAGAAACATATGAAGGGCGGCGCGACATGCTAGCATTCCGGGTGTATGCAGACGGCGTTACGGAGCGGCGGCCCGGCAGCGGATCGGGGCGCGGAGGACCGGTATGGGAAAACAGGAATTACTGGAATGGGTGAAACGGCAGTACGGCACGGAGCCGGATTATCCGTGGGCGGATGACAATGCGGTACTGCGCCACCGGGAGAATCGAAAGTGGTACGGCCTTGTGATGGATGTGCAGCGCGGAAAACTGGGGATGCCGGGAGCGGGGTCCGTATGTGTGCTGAATGTGAAGTGCGAGCCGGTGCTGATCGGCTCGCTCCGGGAGCGGCCCGGGTTTCATCCGGCCTACCATATGAACAAAGACAAGTGGATTACCGTCCGTCTGGACGGCAGTGTGGCAGCGGAGGAGATCAGGAATCTCGTTGACCTGAGCTATCGCCTTACGATGCCGAAACCAAAAAAGAATCAGGGCAGGCGGTGACAGACCGGCTGCCTTTTTTCAAATGTCGTATAATGAGAAAAACCGCAGTCTTTCAGAATTTCCTGCGCTGTGGCGAAGGCATGGCCGATTCGCTCCGGCACATGGGCGTCGCTTCCGACGGTGATAATTTCGCCGCCGCGCTTTCGGTATTGCTTTAAAATGGCGGTGCAGGGATTGGGTTCCCTGAGGCCGTTTGCCAGACCGCCGGTATTGAGTTCGAGTCCCTTTCCCAGTGCGAGCAGGCGGTCGATGATCCGGTTCAGAATATCGCGGTATTTCTCGTAAGTATAGTCTCTGTCTTTGTGCGGGCCGTAGCGGACGACATAATCGAGATGCCCGTATACGTCGAAATCATGAAACGCATCCAGATTTTCCAGAATCGATGCAAAATACTCCCGATAAGCCTCTTCCTCCGTGCGGCCTTCGTAAAAAGCGGGATAATAGGGATCCCGGCCGTTACAGATATGAGAGGAGCCGATCACAAAATCGAAGGCGTGGGAAGCGACATAACGGGTATGGGTGTCCCGCAGGTGTGGCTGCAGACCGAGTTCCACGCCGAAACCGATTCGGATGCGGTCCGCCCAGACTGACCGGAGACGTGTCAGCTCATGAAAACAGGACTCCGTATCCAGCAGGAAATAATGTTCCGGCAGATCGGGCGCGGCGGGATAGTCAATATCAAGGTGCTCCGTGAAACAGATATGGGTCATACCGGCCCGGACTGCCTGCCGTATCATTTCTTCCATTGGTGTGCGGCCGTCCCCGGAATGAGCGGAATGCATATGAAAATCTGCTGTGATAGGCATGAATCATTCTCCTTTGTACGTTTATGGATATACTATACCGGGTTTGGGGGAAAATTGCAAAGCGGGGCATCGGTATCCGCCGGATTTCCTTTGGCATTTTGCCGTATGGCTTCTCTGTTATATTTCACAATATTATCCGAAAATCCATGGCAATTCCGCCTGTTTTATGGTACGAATGTACCGTTTTGGGGAAAAAGTGCACAATGATTTTTTGCACGGTGGAGAGAAAAGGACATGATGCACAAAGATGATGGCGGTATGAGACATTTTTCCTAATGTTTCAGGATAATTTTTTTGTTTTACATCTTGATATTTTTGGACAAATTAGGTAAAATATACATGCTGACAAAATTTTGACAATGATTTTCCAAATGCTGTCAAAATTATATAAAATTCATTTAGGAGGAATAGAAAATGGCAGTTAAAGTAGCGATCAATGGTTTTGGCCGTATCGGACGTCTTGCATTCAGACAGATGTTTGGTGCAGAAGGATACGAGGTTGTAGCGATCAACGATTTAACATCTCCCAAGATGTTAGCTCACTTATTGAAGTATGACTCTTCTCAGGGCAGATATGTAGGCGTTGGAGAAGAAGATCAGGTAACGGCTGATGACGAGGCTGGTACAATTACAGTAAAGGGTAAAACAATCAAGATTTACAAAGAGCCGGATGCTAATAACTGCCCTTGGGGTGAAATCGGTGTGGACGTTGTTTTGGAGTGCTCCGGTTTCTATACATCCAAAGCAAAAGCACAGGCACACATCAATGCCGGCGCTAAGAAAGTTGTTATTTCCGCTCCTGCAGGAAATGATCTTCCTACCATCGTTTACAATGTAAACCACACAACGCTGACAAAAGATGACACCATCATCTCCGCAGCTTCCTGTACAACAAACTGCCTGGCTCCTATGGCGAAAGCGCTGAATGATCTGGCTCCCGTTGAGTCCGGTATTATGTGTACAATCCACGCTTATACAGGCGATCAGATGATCCTTGACGGACCGCAGAGAAAAGGCGATCTGAGAAGAAGCCGTGCAGGCGCTGTTAATATCGTTCCCAACTCCACAGGCGCTGCAAAAGCAATCGGCCTTGTAATTCCGGAACTGAACGGCAAACTGATCGGCGCTGCACAGCGTGTTCCTACTCCTACGGGTTCCACAACACTGTTGTTTGCAGTTGTTAATAAGGCTGTGACAAAGGACGAGATCAACGCAGCTATGAAGGCTCAGGCTTCCGAATCCTTCGGTTACAATGAAGACGAAATCGTATCCTCCGATATTATCGGTATGAAATACGGTTCTCTGTTCGATGCTACCCAGACAATGGTAAGCCCGCTTCCGGACGGCAAGACACAGGTGGAAGTTGTTTCCTGGTATGACAATGAGAACTCCTACACAAGCCAGATGGTTCGTACAATCAAATACTTCGCTGAGTTAGGCTAATGGCTGTTTCGGCGATCAGACAGTATTGATCTTTAAGGTCCGGTCCATATGGACCGGACCTTTTATCATTTTAAAATATGGAGGGAAAAATCATGGGATTGAATAAAAAATCCGTAGATGACATCAATGTAAAAGGCAAACGCGTACTGGTGAGATGCGATTTTAACGTACCGTTAAAGAGCGGCGAGATCACGGACGAGACACGTATCGTGGCAGCGCTTCCGACAATCAAAAAACTGCTGGCAGACGGCGGTAAGGTGATTCTCTGCTCGCATCTGGGCAAGGTAAAGAACGGCCCCAACGAAGGCGAATCCCTTGCACCGGTTGCCAGGAGACTTTCCGAGAAACTCGGAAAAGAAGTGAATTTCGTATCCGATTACAATGTGACAGGCGAAGCGGCAACCAAGGCGGTGGAAGCGATGAACGAAGGCGATGTGGTTCTGCTTCAGAATACCCGTTTCCGCGGCGCAGAAGAGACAAAGAACGGAGAAACGTTCTCCAAAGAGCTGGCTGATCTGGCTGACGTATATGTATGCGACGCATTTGGTTCTTCCCACAGAGCACATGCATCCGTTGCCGGCGTGACAAAATTCATTTCCGAAAAAGGCGGCGAGAATGCGGTTGGCTATCTGATGCAGAAAGAAATCGATTTCCTTGGCAATGCGGTTGAAAATCCGGTCAGACCTTTCGTGGCAATTCTGGGCGGCGCTAAGGTTGCCGACAAATTAAACGTAATCAACAATCTGCTGGAGAAGTGCGATACACTGATTATCGGCGGCGGCATGGCATTTACATTCCTGAAGGCAAAGGGACTGGAAGTAGGCAACTCTCTCGTTGACAATGAGAAACTTGACTACTGTAAAGATATGATGGCGAAAGCGGATAAACTGGGCAAAAAACTGCTTCTTCCCGTTGATACTACCATCGCATCCCACTTCCCGGATCCCATCGACGGACCCATTGACGTAAAGGTTGTGGCAGCGGATGCCATCCCGGCAGATATGGAAGGCCTTGACATCGGAACCGAAACGGCAAAACTGTATGCCGATGCCGTAAAATCCGCAAAGACCGTTGTATGGAACGGACCGATGGGCGTATTCGAGAACCCGACCCTTGCGGCAGGTACAATCGCAGTGGCAAAATCCCTTGCCGAGACAGACGCAACGACCATTATCGGCGGCGGCGACTCTGCGGCAGCGGTGAACCAGCTTGGCTTTGCAGATAAGATGAGCCACATTTCCACCGGCGGCGGCGCATCCCTCGAATTCCTCGAAGGCAAAGAACTTCCCGGCGTAATGGCAGCAGACGATAAGTGAGCACTTAACGAGGTATTAGCGAGTTTAGTGCGAACTTAGTTCGGCGAGTAAACGAGCCGAACATCCCCACCTAACGAGGTATTAGCGAGTTTAGTGCGAACTTAGTTCGGCGAGTAAACGAGCCGAACATCCCCACCTAACGAGGTATTAACGAGTTTCGTTTGAACTTAGTTCGGCGAGTAAACGAGCCGAACATCCCCACCTAACGAGGTATTTGCGAGTTTCGTGCGAACTTAGTTCGGCGAGCAGGCGAGTCTTTATAACACATTACAAATTAAAAGGAGACAAAGGCAATGGCAAGAAAGAAAATCGTAGCCGGCAACTGGAAGATGAATATGACACCCAGTCAGGCGGTTGCATTATGTGATGAATTAAAAGAACTGGTAAAATCCGATGACGTGGATGTGGTTTACTGCGTACCGGCAATCGACATCGTACCGGTTGTGGAAGCCGTAAAAGGAACCAACGTGGAAGTTGGCGCCGAGAATATGTATTTCGAAGCAAAGGGCGCTTACACGGGAGAGATTTCGGCAGAAATGCTTGTGGACGCAGGCGTAAAATATGTCATTATCGGACATTCCGAGAGACGCGATTACTTCAAAGAGGACGATGCGCTGCTGAATAAGAAAGTGAAGAAGGCGTTTGAAGCAGGTCTGACACCGATCCTTTGCTGCGGCGAGACACTGGAGCAGAGAGAGATGGGCGTTACGATGGACTGGATCAGACTGCAGATCAAATCCGATCTGGTTGACATCAGTGCAGAACAGGTAAAATCCATGGTTATCGCATATGAACCGATCTGGGCTATCGGCACAGGCAAAACGGCGACGACCGAGCAGGCACAGGAAGTCTGCAAGGGCGTTCGTGACTGCATCGCAGAGATGTATGATGAAGCAACTGCTGCCGCAGTGCGCATCCAGTATGGCGGTTCCGTAAACGCAGGCAATGCGGCAGAACTGTTTGCACAGCCGGATATTGACGGCGGCCTGGTAGGCGGCGCTTCCCTGAAAGCTGATTTCGGAAAGATCGTAAACTACAAATAAATTCGTGGAAATATCGCCCGTTCGGTATTGCCGCGGTGAAAACCCTCCCCGCAGGACAAAAGTGCGGGGAGGGTTTTTATGCTTGCAGGCATGACAGGGGCATAAAATACGGTGAAGGAGACAAAGGGATGCGGTACATAAAGAAGGTATTTGCGGCCGATGTTTTGATACTGACCGTTTTGTTGAAGCAAACCGGGAAGACTGCAGTAAATCGGAACACATAAAATACAATCATTAAGACGCATACCCACGTTTCCTTAAACAAAAACAGACAGAAACAGGCTATCCTATCTCTATCTGTTGATTTTTCGCATTTTTTTAATAATTGACTGCCAATACATTCTATCCTTTAACACACGGATAACAGTAACTGTATTCTCATCCACCACAAAGAAAATCAAATATGTACTATATGGTTTGAAATAAATCTCTAATCCCTCTATAACGTAACCTGTACTTTCATAACCTGTCGGAAATGCTTTTAATTCTTAGATTGCTTTTTTGATTTTTCCGGAAAAATTTTCTGCATATTCCCGATATTTAAAAGTCGTAAGAATATATTTTTTAATTTCTCTAATATCTGCAAGGGCATCCTTTGACAAAAGAATCTTGTATTTACTTGTTTTCTCCATAGGCATTAAATTTTATCAATTTCCTCCCATGCTTCTTCGATTGTATATGCTTCTCCATTCCTCATACTTTGAATGCCTTTTTGGAGTTCAGTATATAAAGCTTGAATAGCGTCCTGTTCAGAATAGCTGTTATTTATGATAGTATTATTGGTAATTGTCTGTGTTTCAGGTGCCATAAGCATCACTTCCCTTTGTTTGATAATTTCATTATACATGAAATAGTATCGATAAAACAACAACTTTTATTCTTTATTATTTTTTGAGGTTCCATAAACTGTTAATCCAATGATTGCTATTTGAATAAGCGGGAATCCAACTGCATTTAATCATACATTTATAATAGTTGGTATATTATTCCCAATCAACGCGCAAAAATAGCCTATAAAAACAAATACAATGGCAGACATCACATTATTGAATATTTTTTTCATAGCCGAAATATTATCTTTTTTATTTTTGGAAAACAGAACTATCAAACTAACTAGCCAAAATAAACTTCCGCCTGAAATAAATTTTATTGTTTTGTCATTATATGTGTCTTGTCTTGTTGTAATTGTCCCGATAGATTTTTCCCGTATGGTGCTAATTTCCCCAATAACAGAATTATAT
>CAJUCC010000087.1 GCA_910585205.1 uncultured Lachnospiraceae bacterium | reverse complement strand
CCCGCCATTCCCCGCCGGATGATAATCCGGTATCGAAAACGGCCGTATCTGCGGTTTCTGATCCGCTTTTTTCTCCGGCTTTTTCTCCTCTTTTTCTTCTTCCGGCTCCGGAATCCCTTTGATCTCCCGGAAAATCTTCATAAATTCTTTGCCGGTTATCGTTTCTTTCTGAATCAGGAATTCAGCCAGCTTATCCATCACTTTCCGGTTATCCTTGAGCAGGCGTTTCGCTTCCTTATAGCCATCCTTCAGAATCTTCATCACTTCTTCATCGACGGCAGAAGCCGTGACATCGGCGCAGTTCATAACCGTACGCCCGTCCAGGTAACGGCTCTCCACCGATTCCAGTCCCATCAGGCCAAACTTCTTGCTCATGCCGTACTGCGTTACCATGCTTCTGGCAATATTGGTCGCCTTTTCAATATCATTGGCCGCCCCGGTCGTCACCGTGTCAAACACGATTTCCTCCGCGGCACGTCCGCCCAGAAGTCCCACCAGCATATCATGCAGCTCCGCCTGCGTGTTCAAATACTTTTCTTCCTCCGGCACGTGCATCACATAGCCAAGCGCTCCCATCGTGCGCGGCACAATGGTAATTTTCTGTACCGGTTCGGAATTTTTCTGCAGCGCGCTGATCAGCGCATGTCCCACTTCGTGATAGGAGACAATCTTACGCTCCTCTTTGCTCATAATGCGGTCTTTTTTCTCTTTTCCGACAAGGACGATCTCTACCGCGTTGAACAGGTCTTTCTGGCACACATATTCCCGGCCTTCCTTTACGGCATTGATGGCCGCCTCATTAATCATATTCGCCAGATCAGAGCCGACCGCCCCGCTCGTCGCAAGCGCTATGGCATCCAGATCAACGCTGTCATCCATCAGCACATCCTTCGCGTGGACTTTCAGAATTTCCACACGGCCTTTCAGATCCGGTTTGTCCACAATGATCCGCCTGTCGAACCGCCCCGGCCGCAGCAGCGCTTTGTCCAGTATTTCCGGCCGGTTGGTGGCGCCCAGAATCAGGATCCCTTTCGAAGTGTCAAATCCGTCCATTTCCGAGAGAAGCTGGTTCAGCGTCTGTTCCCGCTCCTCATTTCCGCCGCCGTATTTCGAGTCACGGCTGCGGCCTATGGCATCGATTTCATCGATAAAAATAATACAGGGTGCATTCTTATTCGCTTCTTTGAACAGGTCACGCACACGGGACGCGCCCACACCGACATACAATTCAATAAAATCCGAACCGGTCAGAGAGAAAAAGGGCACATGCGCTTCCCCCGCAACCGCCTTCGCCAGAAGTGTCTTCCCCGTTCCGGGCGGCCCCACCAAAAGCGCGCCTTTCGGCAGTTTGGCGCCGATCTTTACATAGCGCCCCGGATTATGCAGAAAATCCACCACTTCCTGCAATGACTCCTTGGCTTCGTCCTCACCGGCCACATCTTTGAAGGTAATGCCCGTCTCACGCTGTACATACACCTTGGCATTGCTTTTCCCCACACCCATGGGGCCGCCGCTGCCCGACATCTTGCGAAACAAAAAGCTCAACAACAGCCAGCACAGCGCAACCGGCAGCACATATGTCAGAAGAATGGAGAGCAGCAGGCTTGAGTTGTCGGGAATGTCCCCTGCCACTTCCACATTATATTCCAGAAGACGCTGCGTCAGGGTGTCATCGTCCTCAATCTTACCCGTATAATACGTAACGGGCGGAGTCTGATATAACAGTCCCTCACCCTTTTTCTCCTCATCCACCGGTTTGATTGTGATTTGATCCGCGCCGATCTCCACGCTCTGCACCTTACCGTCCTCTACCATTTCAATAAATTGATTGTAGGGAATCTCCTGATGCGTCGCGCTGTTCATGACCTTCATAAAATAACTCATACAGAGCAGCGTTACAAGCGCCGCAACAAGCAAAAGCAAAAGGCTCTGCCGTTTCGGATTCTGATCGCCGGAACCGCCGCTACGGTTATTGTTCCCGTTACCGCCCCGGCCGCCGTTGCCGCCGCTTCCGTTGCCGTACTCATTCAGATTACCGTTATCCATGTTTACCTCCTGTCTCCCATCTTCGTGGAAGACTATCATTTCTATTATAGAGACAGCGCTTTCATAAATCAAGTTCCATTCCGTGAAAAATACATTAAAAAAGAGTGAAGACGCAATTCCCTATTTTTTTCCCGCAAAACAGTGGTTTTTTCTTTCCCCGCATGATACAATCAGATATATTTCAGGAGGAAATCACAATGCCAGTAAAATACGTATTTGTAACGGGCGGTGTCGTATCCGGTCTGGGAAAAGGCATCACTGCCGCATCGCTCGGAAGACTGTTAAAAGCCCGCGGTTATAAAGTAACCATGCAGAAATTTGATCCTTATATCAATATTGATCCCGGAACGATGAATCCGATTCAGCACGGGGAAGTGTTTGTCACCGACGACGGCGCGGAAACCGATCTCGATCTGGGACATTATGAGCGTTTTATCGATGAAAGTCTCGATAAAAATTCCAATGTGACAACGGGCAAAGTTTACTGGTCCGTCCTGCAAAAGGAACGCCGGGGAGATTACGGCGGCGGCACGGTGCAGGTAATCCCCCATATCACCAACGAAATCAAGAGCCGTTTTTACCGGAATTTTACGGATGAAGAAACGCGCATTGCCATTATAGAAGTCGGCGGTACGGTCGGCGATATCGAGAGTCAGCCTTTTCTGGAGTCGATCCGGCAGTTCCAGCATGAGGTCGGCAGGGGAAATGCCATTTTGATTCATGTCACTCTGATCCCCTATCTGCGCGCCTCGCAGGAGATGAAGACCAAGCCTACGCAGGCCAGTGTCAAGGAACTGCAGGGAATGGGGATTTGGCCGGATATTATCGTCTGCCGCAGCGAATATCCGCTCGATCAGGGACTGAAAGACAAAATCGCCCTCTTTTGTAATGTGCCCAATAAACACGTTTTGCAAAATCTGGACGTCGAATATTTATACGAAGCCCCGCTTGCCATGGAAAAAGAACATCTCGCGCAGGTTGTCTGTGAATGTCTCGGCCTTTCCTGCCCCGAACCCGATCTGCGTGACTGGGAAGAGATGGTGGAAGCGCTCCGCTGTCCCACACAGGAAGTCACCATTGCCCTTGTCGGAAAATATATCCAGCTCCATGACGCCTATATCAGTGTCGTGGAGGCGTTGAAACATGGCGGCATCGCCCAGCGCGCCACCGTTAATATCAAATGGATCGATTCCGAAACCGTTACCGACGAAAATGTGGATTCCCTGCTCGAAACTGTGGACGGCATCCTTGTCCCCGGCGGTTTCGGCGACCGCGGTATCGAAGGAAAAATCAAAGCCGTTACGTATGCCAGAGAACATCGGGTTCCCTACCTCGGCCTCTGCCTCGGCATGCAGCTCGCCATCGTGGAATTTGCACGAAACGTTATCGGTTATGCCGATGCACACAGCGTGGAACTGAATCCTTCCACCACCCATCCGGTTATCGCTCTGATGCCGGATCAGAACGGTGTGGAAGATATCGGCGGCACCCTCCGTCTCGGCTCCTGCCCCTGTGTTCTGGACGAAACATCGAAAGCCTACAGTTTATATCAGCAAAAAACGATAGAGGAACGGCACCGGCACCGCTATGAGGTCAACAATGATTTTCGTGCTGTCCTGACGGAAAACGGAATGAAGCTGTCCGGCTTTTCTCCTGACGGGCGCATCGTGGAAATGTGCGAACTGCCGGAGCATCCCTTCTTTATCGCCACACAGGCGCATCCGGAGCTGAAGTCCCGTCCCAACCGTCCGCATCCGCTGTTCCGCGGTTTTATCGAGGCGGCGGTTCACAAAAATCAAAAACAATAATCGAACGGCAGAGAACATGCATCGATGACATTTGCGTGTTCCCTGCCGTTTTTATCGTTTCTCGCGCCCTGCAGAGCAAAAGCCGGTCTGTCTCTATAATTTCTTTAAGAAGTTCCCGCCGATATGAACCCCTTCATTGACAACAATAAACGCATGGGGGTCATGCTGCCGGATAATATAGCGGAGGTGGGCAAGCTCATATTTTGAGAGCAGAATATAAAGCACTTCTTTTCCTTCTTCGGTGTAAGCGCCCCTGGCCTCCCATTTCGTCAGCCCGCGCCCCAACTGCTTCATAATATCATGCTCCATCAATTCGCTCTTTTCGTTGGTCACGACCTTCACTTCCACATTGATGTTCTGGGAGTGCAGTCTGTCCACCGCCGTGGAATTCACCGCCGCATAGATCAGGGAATAGATCACGGTCGGAATGTCAAACAGGAACAGACAGATACCGTACAGCGCCGCATTCACGATAAGATTCATCTTTCCGATGCTGAAATCTTTCTTCCATTTAACCAGTGCCAGCCCCAGAATATCCATTCCGCCGCCGGAGCATCCCATACGAAGCGGAATGCCGATGCCCGCGCCGCAGATAATGCCTCCGATCAGGCAGGATGCCAGAATGTCCTCCCCCATAATCGGCTCCGCCGGAATCGGAATAATCGAAAGAAATGTCGTCATGGCCGTGACACAGACTACGGTTTTCAGAAAGAAAATTTTCCCGATTTTTTTCACGGCAAGAACAAACAGCGGCACATTCAGCAGATAGTAAACGACTCCGGCAATATCCACGCCGCCGAACGTCAGATGCAGATAGCGCGCCAACACCGTACGAATCAGCTGGCAAACCCCCATCAGACCGCCGCTGTACAGTCCCACCGGCACGATAAACAGATTCATCCCGATCGCATAGAGCATAACGCCTCCGACACCGCCCAACAGCATCTTTCCCTGTCCGATTACAAACTGCCTGTCTTTTAATTTTTCCATTTCCCTGTTCATAAGTTATCAAACCTCCTGTCGAACCTTATCCCGCATTCTGAATATCATAGTTAGTAAAATGACAAAAAATGAACTTTTTCGGGAGTTGATCTCATGCGATTTTTCCCCTCTTTGATTTTTGCCTCTTCCGTCAATACGGACGCCTTTCTCGTCGGCATGTCTTATGGCATCCGCAAAATACATTTTACCCTTTTCCAAAATCTGCTCATCAGCCTGATCTCGTTTATCGGCACGCTTCTCTCCCTGTTTCTGGGCCGCCGTCTTCTCTTTTTTCTGCCGGATCGCCTGACGGCCTGTGCGGGAAGCATCCTGCTGTTTGCACTCGGCATTTTTTACATCTGTAAATCACTCAAAAGCTCCGAAAACAGCCTGCACGCGGAAAGTATTCGCACGACACTGCCTCTGCGGGAAGTTCTGCTGCTCGGCTCCGCACTCTCTCTCAATAATGTGGGGATCGGTATTGGCGCCAGTATGTCCGGCATCGTGCTGCTCCCCACCGCCCTTATCACCTTTCTCACCTCCGCCGTGTTTCTGTCCGGCGGCAACCACCTCGGCAGCGCCGCCCTGCTGCGTCTTTCCAGCCGTTATGCCGATCTGCTGTCCGGTGTTATGCTCCTGCTTCTGGGCATCTGCAATTTTGCCGTCTGATTCATGAAAATGCAATAAGGAAAGCTGTATGGAAAAAACATGCAGCCTTCCTTATAATAATAGCCGGTTTCAGCCCTGCAAAAGCGCATCGGCCAGCGCTTCCAGCTCCGTCATTGTCTCCGGTTTCAGAGCGGATCGTATTGTCACCATCGGCTCGATAATCCGAATCTCTTTCATTGCTTCCAGATACGCCTTCATCGTTTTTCCCGCCGTCGGTGCCCAGGAGCCGTTCTCAATCAACGCCACGCTCCGCTTCTGGAAATTTTTAGTCTGTAAATGATGCAGGAAATCATCCATGGCCGGAAATACGCCGGCATCATACGAGATGGCCGCCAGCACCATTCTGTCATACCGAAATGCATCCTCCAGCGCTTCATGCGGATCATCTTTACACAGATCCGACAAAACCACCTTCTCCCGGCTCCTGCTCTCCAGGATTTCTTTCAGCTTCCGCGCCGCTTCTTTCGTATGTCCGTAGACCGACGCATACGCGATAAAAATTCCCTTTTCCTCCGGCTCATAGCTGCTCCAGACATTGTATTTGTCAATATAATATCCCAGGTTTTCCGTCAGAACCGGGCCGTGCAGCGGACAGATGACGGATACATCCAGCGTCGCCAGTTTTTTCAAAAGCTCCTGCACCTGCGCACCATATTTTCCGCAGATATTAAAATAATACCGCCGCGCTTCACATGTCCAGTCCTCGTCCGTATCTCTTGTCCCAAATTTGCCGAAACCGTCGGCGCTGAAGACAACCTTCTCGGACGCCTCATATGTCACCATAACTTCCGGCCAGTGTACCATCGGAGCCGCATAAAACCGCAGCGTATGGCTGCCCAGTTCCAATGCGTCTCCTTCCTTTATCGTCACGGTTCTGCCCTGCAGATCCAGATCGAAAAACTGTTTCATCATATTGCATGCCGCCGCGCTGGCCACAATCTTCATCCCGGGAAAACGGACCGCCAGCTCCTGTATACTGCCGGAGTGATCCGGTTCCATATGCTGTACGATCAGATAATCCACGGTTCTCCCGTTCAGTGCCTGCGCCAGCCCGGAAAGCCACGCATCCGTCATATGCGCATCCACCGTATCCATAACCGCCGTTTTTTCATCCAATATCACATAAGAATTATACGCCATGCCGCATTTCACAGCGTACTGCCCCTCAAACATCGTTATGTCTCTGTCATTCACACCTATGTTTATTATTGTTTCCGTAATATGTTCCATGCAGTTCTTCTCCTTCTTTATGCCATTTTGATGTTCCAATTCTAACACTATTTCGGTAAAATGGCAAATCCCCGTCGTTTACGGCCGCAGCCCCAGCCCGCCTTCCAATGTAATCGTCTCTCCGGTCATATATCGGAAATCAGGAGAAGCGAGCTGCACGCACACCCTGCCGATTTCCTTCTCTGCATCCCCATAATGCCCGGCAGGCGGCATCTTGACGTTTTCCCGAAACGCCTGCGGATATTGCTGTTCAAACTTCTCAAGCTGCGCGGTCCACGCCAGCGGACAGATCACATTGACATTGATACCGTCCTTCGCCCACTCCGTAGCCGCCACACGGGACAGGCCCCGGATCCCTTCTTTGGCCGCCGCATATGCACACTGCCCATAGTTGCCGAAAAGCCCGGCGCCGGAAGCAAAGTTTATCACCGCGCCCTTCGTCTCTTTCAGATACGGATAGCAGGCTTTCATATAGTAGAAGGTAGCATATAACCCCGAATACAGGGCAAGGTCAAACTGTTCCCCTGTATGGTCGGCCAGAGCCACCCCTGACGCGGAAGCCTGCGCCACATTAATCAGCACATCAATTCTTCCGAAAACATCCACTGCCCGTCTCACAACCCCGGCCGTAACCGCCTCATTATCCGCACCCGCACTGACATCGGCGGCAGCCGTCAATACCGCAATCCCGTACAGGCGTTCCAGTTCTTCTTTGGCATCCGCCAGCTTTTTTTCATTCCGCCCTGTGATAACAAGGTTTGCCCCTTCTTTCGCATAAGCCGTGGCAATGCCGTATCCGATTGCCCCGCATCGTCCGTCCTGCAGAACAGCCCGGCCCGCTCCGGTTATCAGCGCTGTTTTCCCTGTTAAAAATCCCATAATCTTTCCCTCTCTGTTTGGATTTATTATTTCCGATATAGCAGGTAATTATTACCGCATCCGAACCTGAGCCGCCGCCTGTTCCTGTGCCGCGATAACCCGGTCGCACCATGCGTCAAACTGCGGATCTTCTTTCTGGCATTCCGGGTGTGAGAGCACATAGCGCACTGCCTGCCGTACGCCCTCATCAAAACGGATTTTTGCGGTAAAGCCGGGCACCAGCCGTTTTAGTTTCGCGTTGTCAAAGACAACACTGTTTGCCTTATCCCCCAGCAATGCGCCGCGCAGATTCCATTTCGCCGGACTGCAGGAGGCCAGAAATTCGCTTGAAACATAAACGGCTTTCAGTTCCGCATCGAGCGCATCCGCCACCGCCCGATAGATCTGATTCCAGGTAAGCGTCTCGTCGCTTGTAATCTGTACGGCTTCTCCGATCGCATGCAGATTTCCCATCAGGCCGACAAAACCCTCCGCAAAATCCAGACAGTGCGTCATCGTCCAGAGTGATGTGCCGTCGCCCTGGATAATCACCCGTTTCCCTTCCCGCATTCGTTTGATCGTCTGGTAACTGCCGTACTCCCCGTGCAGCCCCATCGGCACGGAACGTTCACTGTATGTATGACTCGGCCGTACAATCGTCACCGGAAAGCCCTCTTCCCGGTATAACTGCATCAGGTAATCTTCTCCCGCAATTTTATTCCGGGAATATTCCCAGTATGGATTGGCCAGCGGCGTCCCCTCGCTGACCCGATAATCAGACAACGGTTTCTGATAGGCGGAAGCGGAACTGATGTAGATAAACTGTCTCGTCCTGCCACGAAACAGTCGGTAATCCCGCATCAGATGTTCCGATTTCATGGCGATAAAATCCGCCACCACATCAAAGCGCTGTCCTTCCAGCCGCTTCGATACACTTTCCGCATCGTTAATATCCGCCTGAATGACATGCACGCCTTCCGGCAGCGCATTGTTACGGCTGCCCCGGTTTATAAGCCACAGTTCGTGTCCCTCCCGCAGCAGCTTAGTCGAAATGGCGGTGCTGATCGTGCCTGTGCCGCCGATAAACAGTGCTTTCATTTAAAAATCCCTCCCAGCATAAGCAGTTTTTTATACTCCAGTCCCGCAATTTCGGGCACCCATTCCCAGAAATCAATTTCCCGGTCGGCTTCCGCCGTCAGGATTCCCTGCCGCAGACAATATTCCAGTTTGATCTCCTGTTTCCTTAACGTATTCCATTTCTGCGCCTCCTCCTCCGACATGGACAGCTGTCTGTTTTCTTTCTTAGATTGTCCTATTTTTCCTTTGAGAAGCAGAGCGGCCGTCATTGCCGTAAAATAGGTTTCATTTTCATACAGACGGTATTGCTCCAAAAACGTCAGGGCGATGGAATGCAAATTGATATGCGCGTTATCTATATCGATCGGCCTTCGCTCCGCCTGATCCGACAAAGCAATCGCGGAAAGGCAGATGCTGGCCGCCCGGTTTCCCGCATTTGCCTCCGCCAGCGCCCACTCGCAGAAAAAAGACCGGTGTTCCACCACATACTGTACATCGCGAAATAACGGCAGCGCACGGTCGGGTTGTTTCAGTTTCCTGTACAGGTTTGCCAGGTGCACGATAATATACGGGTCATAACGATCCATATCCAACATCTTTCTGTCAATTTTTACCGCCAGTGTGTTGTTCGCATCCACAAAATAATTGGACATAAATTTCCATTCTCCGAGCCGCTCTATGTATACCCCTTTCTGGCTCGCTTCCACCGCAGCCTCCGCCAGTTCGATAAAGATTTCGTCAAAATCGTAGTGAAATTCCTCATCCAGTATTTTTCGCGCGGATTCCGCGATCGAGCCATGCCGGGTATAAATCATATCGCCGCTGACCGCGCTGGCGGCTTCGTCTCCGAGCGGTCCGAGAATATACTTTTTGACATCCTTATCTTTACAACGGTATAGCTGCGCCATCACCGGTTTGGACAAAAAGTGCAGTTTTTCCGAATGCATCGCCACGATATACACAAAGGCATCCAAAAGCGTATCCCGCCCCTTTTCCATCGGCATTTCCCGCAGCCGCCGCAGCATTTCCCGCACATGGTTATGCAGTTCTTCCCCGTAGCGGGTTGCCAGCATGGCGCCCAGCAATGCGCCTTCGCCGGCTCCTTTTCGTTCCTCATTCCGGGAGGACTGGACCAGCCGTTCCTTTGCTTCCTCCGTACTCAACCCTTTCAGCCTTCCCAGCCCTTCGTCCCCCAGTTCCTTCCATGCCGTTACGATCTTTTCCGCATCCTTCTCACGAATGCCGCGCAGACGGTGCCGGCTGAAGCTGGCCGCTTCACTCCAGGGCTGATTATCCGCCTCGCTGTTAATCCAATCCGTGTCTCTGGCGCAGAGTAGCAGATGAACGTGCCGGCTCTTGCGCTGTTTCAACCGTTTCAGCAGCCGGAATAACTTTACACCGATCGGAAAGCAATTATCCACGCCGAGAATCCAGTCGCCGGTTTTCGTATACCGCAAAAGCTGCTCCTCGTGAAGAAGGGTATCCTTTTCCGGCTGCCGCAGGATCAATGCCTTCCATCCCTTTTTCGCACACAGTCCACGGATGACCTGCAAAAAGACCGTTGTTTTCCCTTCTCCGCCCGCACCGGTCAGCAGGATACATTTCGTCTGATTATCGGCATTATATTTTATAAATTCTTCCTGTAAATCCGCAACAATCTCCCGTCCGGGAATATAAGAAGAGAATATATCGTTATACGATGGCTCTTTTCCGTCAAAATATTTGAGAATATCCGTCTTATCCGGCACTTTACAACTTCGGATAAATGTTTCGTCAATCAAATCCCATCCTGCCGGCGCCTCCGCGACCTCCTCTTTTTTCTTTACCGTTTCACCGCCGGTTCCGATCGAAACCCGCAGCGGAAAAATCCATTGATCCGTCCCCGCTTTGCGATATACCTCCGGCAGATTTCCGAACGTGTCCAATACAAATCCCCCGTCCGCGCCCGACCATCGTCTCGGCAGAACCGTCACCGTCTCCGGAGCGCTTTCCCAGTGACAGATTCCCCAGTACAGGGAATTATAATACACTTCGTTTTCCCGGGTCTGAAACGCCGCGCCGGACTGCAGCGACAAAAAGCCATGCTCTGTGGGCAGCGTCAGATCGGCCGTATTTTTATGCATATGGCCATGCAGATAAACCGCCTGATGGCGGGCCAGCGCCGCAGAGATCTGCCGTTTCTCTCCCGGCTCCAGCCAGCTTATCGGATGATGCCCGAGCACCAGCTTCAGACGGCAGTCGCTGACCGACTCCAGCGCTTCTTCCAGCGGCCATTTCCCCGGCGACAACTGCTCTTTGTCCCCGTCGGAACCCGACAGCCAGGCCGTGTTGACACCGATAATGCCCACCTTGCATCCCCTGATCTCTTTTTTGTCACAGAAACATGCCTTGCGCGCAAACATTTCCTCCACCGAAAAAGAAAAATCGCCCTGAAAGCTATTATGAAATCCCGTAAACCGATCAAAAATCTCCCGGCGGGCTGCAAGGCCGTTTTCATCCGTATCAAAAAAGTCGGGATTGTTGTGGGGAACGCCGTATAAAGACCCCGCTGCCAGTCTGCACTGTTGCCGGTCCACGTCGTGGTTGCCCGGCACGATATAGATGCCCGGCATATCTTCATAGACATCCACTAACGGAAGTAAAAACTCATCGGTAAACATGGCATACTGCGCCTTCGCGCCTTTGTCCGCCACATCTCCCGTTACCAGAATCATGTCCGGCACCATTCCCGCCTCCCGCATTTCTTTCATATGCCGGTGGAGGGATTGGAATAATTTAATCTGTGCATATTTGTCCTTGCCGGTATGAAAATCCGACAAATGCAGCCATCTTATGTCCTTCATATGTGTTCCCCCTGTGCAGTCCTCTTTTATCCCTATAAATCGTAGTACATCTTAAATTCTGCCGGATTCGGAATCTGTTCCAGCTTTTTCAGTTCTGTGCGCTTGCGTGCAATCCACACGTCGATCAGACGCTGCGGGAATACACCGCCCTTAGTCAGATAAGCGTGATCGGCCTCGAGCGCATCCAGCGCCTCCCCGAGTGACTTCGGCAGTCCTTTGATTTTTTTCTGTTCTTCCCCCGACAGAGAATACAGGTTAAAATCATACGGCCCCCATCCGTTCTCCGCAGGGTCGATCTGCTTTTCGATTCCGTCCAGCCCCGCCATCAGAATGGCCGCATAAGCGTAATACGGGTTTGCCGTAGCATCCGGGTTGCGCAGTTCAAACCGCTTTGTCTCCGGCGATTTGGCATAGGCCGGAATGCGGATTACGGCGCTGCGATTGGAGGTTGCATAGCCGATTGTCACCGGCGCTTCATATCCCGGCACCAGACGCTTAAAAGAATTCGTGGACGGATTGGTAAAGGCGCACAGCGATGCGATATGTTTTAACAGACCACCGATAAAATAATGTGCGGTTCTGCTCAGACCGGAATAACCGTCGGCGTCATAAAAAAGCGGTTTGCCGTCCTTCAAAAGGAGCATATGCACATGCATGCCGCTTCCCGCCTCCTGATAAACCGGCTTGGGCAGGAAGGTCGCTGTCTTTCCCTCCCGGGCAGCCATGTTTTTGATAATATATTTAATAATCATTGTATTGTCAGCCATAACGGGCATATCCGCCAGCTCCACTTCAATCTCCATCTGGCCCGGGCCGCCGACTTCATGATGATGGTATTTTACCTGAATGCCCCAGTCCTCCATCATCATACACATGCGGCTGCGCAGATCATAACCCACGTCCTGCGGCGCGGACACATGATAGCCGCCTTTTGCCGGCACTTCATATCCGTTATTCCCCGGTGTGTCCAGACTGCAGTTCCAGTCCGCCTGCCGGGTGTCTATCCGATAACCGCACTGACGCGGCGTCACCTCGAAGCGGGCGCTGTCAAACAGATAAAATTCAAACTCCGGCCCGATCACCATTCGGTCCGCAATCCCGCGCTCTTTCATATAATCCACCGCCCGCAGACTGACATTTTTCGGATACTGGTCAAACGGTTGGTTTTCCCCTTTGCCGATTGTGCAGACATTGCCGCACATTGTCAGCGTCGGCACTTCCGCAAACGGATCCACATATGCGGTATCCGGGTCGGGCAGAAATACCATATCGCTCTTTTCAATCGGCGCATACCCGTAATTCGAACCGTCAAACCCGATTCCGTATGTAAAAATCCCTTCGCCAAACCGCTCCACCGGAATGGTGATGTGCCGCCACCGCCCGTCAATATCGGTCATCTTAAAATCGATCATCCGTATTTGCTTTTCCTCGCACAGTTTCAGAATCGCCTTGCTTTTTTCCATAGCCCTTCTCCTTCTCTCTTTTTCCCGGTCCCGTTGTTCCCCTCCCGCTTCGCGGTGCCCGGATGACAAATACTGCCAGTTCATAAAGATATTATAGCAAAGGCGTGCGGCATTTGGTATAATTTCTTTCATAAGCAACATGCGGTTTCCCGACGGAAACAAACATATCTGCAAAGGAGAAGGCCGAAATTGAACGTACGGATCAAGGATGATTTTAATCTGAAAAAGATTGCGGACAGCGGACAGTGTTTCCGGGTCCGGTGCTCTGATGACGGGGCCTATCGGTTTCTCTGTAAAAACCGGGTCCTTTCAATCCGGCAGACGGGCATCGATACCTATGACGTCAGTTGTTCACCGGAAGACTGGCGTGATTTCTGGCATGACTATTTTGATCTCAACCGAAATTACCGGTACATACGCGCCTCCATTGATGAAAGTGACAGCTATCTTCTGGCCGCCGCCATATCCGGAACCGGCATCCGTATCCTCCGCCAGGATCCGTGGGAAATCCTGCTGACGTTCATTATCTCACAGCGAAAAAGTATCCCCGCGATCCAGAGCGGCGTGGAACTGTTGGCGCAGCGCTACGGCAGCACATTATCCGCCGCCGGGGAAACGCACTGGCTTTTCCCGACTCCCGATGCGCTGCGGTCCGTTTCGGAGGAAGCGTTTCGTCAATGCGGTCTGGGCTACCGGGCACCGTATATCCGGGACGCGGTATGCAAAGTATGCAGTGGGGAGATCGACCTGCAGGCGTGCTATGATTATAACGACACGCTTCTCTTTGAACACCTGAAAAAGATCCGGGGAATCGGAGACAAAGTCGCCAATTGTATCTGCCTTTTCGCCTACGGCCGCACGGCACTTGCCCCGGTCGATACCTGGATCGCAAGAGCAATCCGTGAGCAGTACGACGGCCGTAATCCGTTTCCCGGCTATGCGGACACGGCGGGGATTATGCAGCAATATATTTTTTACCATATCAGAGAGCAGAAAAGGAAGCAAAGCGGCAGATGAAGCGGCAGATCAAACCAAAGAAAATTATACAGTGCGGCATGCTGCTTGCAGGTCTTTATCTGTGCCTCTGCGCTTCCCTGTGCCTTAAACCGCGGCCGGCAGCGCCCGCACAGGGAGATTGTATGCTGTACTATATCATCAATACTGACGGCATGAAGGGATTGGGACACACGATTCTGATGCTGAAGGACGAAGAAGGCCGCGGAACCGTAATCAGTTTCAACGGTATGCAAAGAACTCTGGGCGAAAGCCTCATGGGACAGTCCGGTGTCGGAAAGATGAGCATCGAAACAATGGATGCGGAAGATACCGCGGCTTTTCTGCAGACCGGCAGTCTGCATCTGGAAGGAGACCAGTTACAGGACAATTACGACCGGGCGCTGTACCGCCCGATCACCGCACAGGAGTATCGCGCCGTACTGGCCGCCGCGGAGCCATACCTGGCAGCGGAAGCAAAATTCGAAGCGCTGTATACTCAATGGGTTTTCGCCAAAGACGACAGTCAAAAAGATTCCTGCAGGCAGCGGCTTGCGCAGTTGGGCCGTGACCGCTCTCTGCCCCTGTACCGCCTGTATACGCATAACTGTGACCACGCGGCCAGAGAACTCGCGTCCGCGGCAGACAGCGATATGCGGGAATATGCTCTGCGCACATGGCATATTACACCAAACGGTAATCTGAAAGCCTTCGGCAGCAGCAGTGCCCGCTGGGGCGTAATCGATCTGGGCGAAACTTCCCCGGCGGAAAAAATACTCGGATTTTTGATGATATTTTAGCGCATCCTTTTGATAAACGCCGTTGCCTTTTCCAGATCCCGCTCATTCGGGTGTCCTTTCGCAATGCCGCCGATTTTTCCAAACGGGCCGAATGTATCAAATCCTCTGCACTGAAAGCTTGCGGAAACCGTCACACCTTTCTCCTGCAGCATCTTTTTTACAGCCTTTGTATAATCCCGATACACACAGCCGCATGTGCAGACGAGAAACACCTCCTGCTCTGCCGGAAAATCCGTTTTCTCCACAAACTGCCGAAGCGTTTCATGCATATTGCCGTAAAAGCACCCGGAGGCAAGCCCGATTCTGTCATAGTCAGAGATCGTCACTGCCGCCTGCGCCGTGAGGTCGATCAGCTCTGCGGAACACGCTTGCGCCATCGCCGCTGCCACTTTGCGGGTGTTACCGTGATGAACCGATACGTATAAAATTGCTGTTTTCATTGTATGTCTCCTGTTAATATACCGTCTTTTGCATAGTCAGAGGCAGCCGGGACAATGGTTATGTATATTCCGTGTATAGAAATTGCCGGTGCTTGTTACGCCTCATAATAGGCCCGCTCAATCAGCGGTTTCGCCTTTTGGAAATCTGCTTCATTTTTGATCGACACTTCCAGTTCACCGGTTCCGTAATGTCCGATTCCTCTCGTATCCCTCGTAAAGCCCTTTTCCAGATCAACCGTATCCGGTTGCAGCTTCATCCTGACAATAATCTGTTTATTATAAATCTCAATACAGAAAATGTTCTGTACCTTCTTATAGGCAAGATATAACTTCAACTGATTCGGCACCAGATCATCCCCGTACTTACGGTATTTTACGAGCTTGATATTCCTCTGCATCTGATTTACGGCATGTACGTCATATCTGGTAAAATCATTTGCAACGCAGATCAGGCAGGGCACGGACCAGTCGATCTGCTCCGCAACTTCCATGCCCAGTTTTTCTATTACAAGCAGTTTGAAATCCGCTTTGTGATCCAACAGCCAATCCAGATAAAACAATCCCTGATTGATTACGTTCTCACTGGAGCTTCTCTTATATTCAAATATAACAGGACTGTTGTTCTCATCAATGCCGATGCTGTACATGCGGCGTAACTTGAAACAGTTTGATTTCTGACATGGGTGGCTCCTTTCCTGTACTTGCCTCCTTTTTCACCGCTCTTGAGGCACCTTGCTTTCGATACTTTGTTATTTCCGAGATTTTCTGTTTTTTATATACCGGGCTGCTTTTTGCTCGGATAATAAGCATACCGTCTCAACATGATTATCGTTGTCCAAACCTATACTTAAATTATTTTTAATAATCGGCAGCTTAAACCGAATTGATTTAATCTACTGACCGCCCATCATGGCTGTTATCCTATTTGTGCAACGGTCGCTGCACTTTTCCTGTAAATTTTGTTATTATTCTAATTCTTTTTCTATTTCTTCAATAGAAGGCAAACTGCTCTGGAACTCCTCTGGCAAAGACTGCGTGAGCTGATTCTGCCAATCCGCAACACCTATCGGGTTCTGATAACCAGAT
>CAJUCC010000086.1 GCA_910585205.1 uncultured Lachnospiraceae bacterium | reverse complement strand
GTTGCACTATCCTTGGAGTCGCCTCCACCGGACGTTATCCGGCATCCTGCCCTGTGAAGCCCGGACTTTCCTCACCTGCGGCCTTTCGGCACCTGCAGCCGCGATCATTTGTCCTACTCATATTCTGCTTGCTAAACGTTAAAAATACTGCCTCCTACAAATTCCCGCACAATCGAATTCTTAGGCAGGTTTTCGCTGCCCACACCGACAAAGTATTCCAGAAACTTCAGCAGTCTCTTGGCTTCGTAATACTCCGGCGTACCTTTATTGATGCTGTAGAGCAGCGGTTCCGCATATTGCTTCAAAACGGCCAGCTCATAGATCAGCACGGAGTTAAACGTCGCATCGGCGCTCTCCTGAAAGGGAAAAATATTCTCTTCCTCGCCCCGGCGCACGGACTGCCACATGGCAATCGTCTTCTGCGCCGGCGTCCCGCGTGTCCGCGCATCCCGCACCATACGGCGCAGCAGTCTGCCGTCCGTCGTCGGGATACGGTTATGGTCGTCGATATTCAGGCTTGTCAGCGCACTGATATAAATTTTAAACTTACTCTCCACCGGAAGCGATGCGGACATTTTATCATTCAGGCCATGAATCCCTTCGATCACGAGAATGTCGTCCGCTCCCAGCGTTTTCAGATTGCCGTTGTATTCCCGTTTTCCCGTCTTAAAATTAAATGTGGGCAGTTCCACCGTTTCTCCCGCCAGCAGCGCGCACATGTCTTCATTGAACTTTTTCACATCGATCGCTTCCAGGCATTCGAAGTTATAGTTGCCCTTTTCGTCTCTGGGTGTGAGTATCCTGTCCACGAAATAGTCATCCACGGCAATCGGATGCGGTTTCATGCCGTACGAGCGCAGCTGCACCGAAAGTCTGTGAGAAAACGTCGTCTTGCCCGAGGAAGAAGGCCCCGCGATCATTACGAATTTCACGCCGCCCCTGTTCACAATCTCCTGCGCGATCTCCGCAATCCGCCTCTCCTGCAAAGCCTCCTGTACCAGTATCAGCTCCGCGATGCCGCCCTGACAAATCTGGTCGTTCAGATCGCCGACCGTATTGATCTGCATCATCTCGCCCCATATCGTGGACTGCTCCAGTGTATGGAACAGCTTATCCCGCGGCACGAAATAATCGAGCGTCTTGGGCGCTTTCCGGTCGGGAAGCAGCAGCATCAGACCTTTCTCATAGGAAATCACCTTAAAATATTTCACATAACCGGTCGATGGCAGCATATAGCCATAATAATAGTCATAATAGTTATCCATCCGGTAAATATTGACAAAAGAACTCCTCCGGTACCGGAACAGCTTCTTTTTGTCTTCCATGCCGTACCGGTCAAACAGGGCAAGCCCGTCCTCCAGCGGGTAGGTCTTTTTTTCAATCGGAACATTGTCCATGACAAGCTGCTGCATCCGTACATTCAACCGTTCAATCAACGTCTCATCCACACGGATTTTCCCTTTCAGGCTGCAGTAATATCCCTGCCCCACGGCAAACTCCACTTTGATCCGCTCCACGTTTTCCCGCGGCTCCACGTCATATAACGCTTTGATTAACAGCATAATGGCCGTCCGCACATATGCCTTATGGCCGGCCGAATTTTTCAGTGTGACAAACTGAAGCTCACAGTCCCTTGTAAGCGTCTTCATCAATTCCGTAATCTTCCCGTCAACCATAACCAGTGCGATCGTATCGTCATACCGTTCCTGATAAGCCGCTGCGATCTCTTCGTATGGTGTCCCCGCTTCGTATCCCTTTTCCACTCCGTCAATCGTAACCGTTACCATACCAACCTCCCAAATTATAATATCCAAAACGGCGCCTGCTCCGCCGCCCGCAAAACCGTCAGCTCCCCGCATTCGCGTTCCAGATATGCCTCCATATACGGCACAAATATCTGCTCCAGCCCGTAGTGGCCCGCATCGACGATGCACAGCCCCATCGCCAGCGCGTCAATTCCCGTATGATGGTCAATATCCCCTGTAATCAGCACATCCGCGCCCTGCTCCGCCGCCGTTTTCACAACACTCTTCCCTGCGCCGGGACAGATGGCTGCCCGCTCCACCGGCCTGCTGCCGTCCCCGAACAGCTTAACCGACGGCAGCACAAAGGCATCCCGAATCCGTCTGCCGCAGTCTTCCAGTGTCACGGCCGACGGCAGCTTCCCGACTCTGCCAATCCCTTCCCGCCGGCCGTCTTTTTCATATGTAACGTCCAATACCTGCCGGTCCCGAAGTCCGATCCGGTCGGCAGCGGCATCCGCCATTACCGCCACGTCAAAATTTGTATGCATGGCATAGCAACAGATGTCATGCCGCAGCAGCGTTACCAGTCTCCTGCCGATAAAATCACCGTCATTGATCCGGCTGCGCGGGGAAAAAATCAGCGGATGATGTGTCACCAGCAAATCTGCGCCCCGCTCCGCCGCCTCCTCCACAACGGAATCGGTCGCGTCCACCGCAAGCATCACCGTCCGGACCGCTTTCTCAAACCGCCCCGTCAACAGTCCCGGATTGTCCCAGCTCTCCGCAAAACAGGCGGGAGCCAGCGATTCCAGTTTTTCTATGACCGCACTGCATCTCATGTCTGTGTCCTCCTCCCCGGATCCGGCCGTTCTTCAAAACAGGACAGCGCATATGTCCGGATCCGCGCCGCGGACCGCAGTTCTTCCTGTCGTTTCCTGTTTTCGGGATTTTCCGCAGCCGGCCCGCTGCCGATTTGCGCCAGAATCCGTTCCTCCCGCTCCCGCTCCCACAGCAGAAACCGCTGCAAAACCGGATGCCTGTGTGCCAGCAGATACGGGCCGTACCGGTCACATGCCGGTTGCCGGAGGGCCCGCACATCCGCGTCATCCCCCTGCCGCCGCATACTGCCGCCACATGCCACGACCGCATCCGCCTGTCCCCGCCGCGCCTGCAGCATCGGATAATACTTGCCGCCTTCCCACACCATATCTTCCCGCACGATACCGTATCCCGCATCCCGCAGATACGCCCTGACCGCGGCGATCTCGGACTGCGGCTGCAAAACCAGCGTATCAACGGTGTCCAGAACATCCCGTCCGCTCTGCAGTATCCTGACAGTCAGCCTGCCTCCCATGCCCGCCAGAATCACACAGTCTGCCTCCCCGGCCCGCAGCGCCGCCAGGCCGTCTGACTGCCGTGTCTCTATGTATGCCTCCAGATGATATTTTCCGATATGTCCCCTGGCCTGCTCCAGAGGGCCCGCATGAATATCCATGGCAATGACGTTTGTGCATATCCGGTTTTGTATCAGATAAATCGATACATATCCGTGGTCACATCCCACATCGCAGACAACGCTTCCCGGCGGTACCAGATCCGCTACTGCCTTCAGTCTTTTTGATAGTTCCACTTGTTCCCTCTAGTCCAGATAATCTTTCAGTTTCCGGCTTCTGCTCGGATGCCGGAGCTTTCGCAGCGCTTTCGCCTCGATCTGCCGGATCCGTTCACGGGTTACGTTAAATTCCTTACCCACTTCCTCCAGCGTGCGGGCTCGCCCGTCATCCAGTCCGAACCGCAGCCGCAGCACTTTCTGTTCCCGCTCTGTCAACGTTCCGAGCACCTCCACAAGCTGCTCCTTTAACAGCGTAAAGGCCGCTGCATCAGACGGAACCGGAACATTGTCATCCTGTATAAAATCGCCCAGATGGCTGTCTTCCTCTTCTCCGATCGGTGTCTCCAGTGAAACCGGCTCCTGCGAAATTTTCAGGATTTCCCGCACACGGTCCTCCGGCATGTTCATTTCCTCCGCGATCTCCTCCGGGGTGGGTTCACGCCCAAGCTCCTGCAGGAGCTGTCTGCTGACGCGGATCAGTTTATTGATCGTTTCCACCATGTGCACGGGAATCCGTATCGTTCGCGCCTGATCGGCAATCGCCCGGGTAATCGCCTGACGAATCCACCATGTGGCATACGTGGAAAACTTATACCCTTTCCGGTAATCGAACTTTTCCACAGCCTTAATCAGCCCCATATTCCCCTCCTGAATCAGATCCAGAAAGAGCATACCGCGCCCCACATACCGCTTGGCAATGCTGACCACCAGACGAAGGTTGGCCTCCGCCAGACGTTTTTTCGCCTCCGCATCCCCAAGTTCCATCTTCTTTGCCAGATCGATCTCCTCTTCCGCATTCAGAAGCGGCACCTTGCCAATCTCCTTCAGATACATCCTGACCGGGTCTTCTATACTGACTCCGTCCGGCACGGAAAGGTCGATGTTTTCCACATTAACTTCGTCCTCCTCCGTCAGAATAATCTCTTCCTCGTCCACATCATCGTCGTCGGTAATGCGCAGTACATCCACATGGTTCTGCTCCAGTGTCTCTATAATCTGATCGAACTGCTCCTCCTCCAGAGGCATATCCGCAAAGAATTCATTGATCTCCTGATATTCCAGAACATTTTTCTTCTTTTTGGCAACGCTCAGGATCTCTTTGATCTTCTCCTCAAACTTTGCCCTTGTGTTTTCGTCCATTCCCGTGGCCCATCCTTCCATAACTTGTTATTTATTTTTGCCTTAATCTAAGGAAATATGCGTTTGTTTCAGTTCTTCGAGGGCCTTTTTCCCCCTGATAACCCGGTTTAATGCGTCAGTATCACGCTCCATACGCCGGCTGTCCTGCTCGTAAGCGTACGTCTTCACACTGACCAGTATGTCATGGAACGCCTTTTCACGCTCCCTTTTATCTCCGCCGGGCAGCGGCAGTTTTGTGTGAAACAGCGCCGCCGCTTCCCGCTGCTGTTCCTCGTCCGCAAACTGACTGATTACCGCCGCCGGATTTGCGCTGCCCGTTTCCAGATCCGCAAACAATCGCCGTGCCACCTGACGATACAGATCCGTCGTAAAATCTTCCGGCGCAAGATAGCGCTTCACCTTCCGGTACAGTCCCGCATCTTCGCTCAGCCAGGTCAGCAGCAGCCGCTGCGTTTTTTTCGCTCCGTCCTCCGGCGAAGTCTTGCGCTGTTGTCCCGTTTTCGGCCGCACGGCCGACTCCCCCGCCGATGCGCCGCCGGCGGTATAGGCATATGTATTTACCATCTTCCGCAGCTTTTCAAAGCCGATGCGATACTTTTCCGCCGTCGCTTCGATATAATTTTCCCGTTCCAGCTCCTCCGCAAAACCGCACAGCTTTTTGGCCGCCTCCTGCTGAAAGCGGGTCTTTCCCTCCGGGTCGCCGAGATCAAAATCCCGTTCCAGCACCCGCAGCTCGAAGAAAAAGCTGTTTTCCGCCCCGTCAATGCGCTTTTGCAGCTCCTCCGCTCCCAGATTTTTCACCAGTTCGTCCGGATCCTTATACGGCTCCAGCGAAATCACCCTGCCGGTCAGCCCCGCCGCCCGCAAAATGCCGATCGCCCGCAGCGCAGCCTTTACCCCGGCGCCGTCACTGTCATACGCCAGCAGCACATCCCGGCTATAACGGCGGATCAATGCCGCCTGACCCTCCGTAAACGCAGTCCCCAGAGAGGCCACGGCCTGTCCGAACCCTGCCTGATGCATGGCTATGACATCCATATATCCCTCACACAATATGATATTGCCCGCCCGGGAAGTGCGGGCAAGATTCAGCCCGTACAAATTCCTGCTCTTGTCAAACACCGGCGTTTCCGGCGAGTTCAGATACTTGGGCGTGCCTTCCCCCATTACCCTGCCGCCGAATCCGATCACCCGGTTATTTATATCCTGTATGGGAAACATCACACGATTCCAGAATTTGTCGTGTGTCCCGTATTTCTCATCGATTGTACAGAGTCCGGCCTCCTGCAGCAGTTCATCCCGCCAGCCTTTGCCCTTCAGATATTTCGTCAGGTCATCCCGGTATTTTCCCGCGTATCCCAGACCGAATTTCCCGATCGTCCCGGCACTCAGCATACGTCCCTGGAGATAACGCATTCCCTGCTCTCCCCCCGGTCTGCGCAGCAGATAGTAAAAGTACTTCGCCGCCTCTTTGTTAATCTGCAAAAGCTGCGCCCTGCGGCTCTCCTGCCGCTTCATCTCTTCGGAATATTCCGCTTCCGGCAGATCCACGCCGGCCCGCTCCGCCAGCGTGCGAACGGCTTCCGGAAATGTATAGTGTTCGTATTCCATCAGAAATGTATAGACATTGCCCCCGGCTCCGCATCCGAAACAATAATACATCTGCTTGTTCTGCGAAACGGAAAAAGAGGGCGATTTCTCGTTGTGGAAAGGGCACAGCCCAAAATGGCTGCCCCCTTTTCTCTGCAGCCGGACATAACCGGAGATCACATCTACAATATCGTTTTTCAGGCGAATCTCTTCCACGATCTCTTCCGGATAATACATTGTTTCCCCTTCTTTTCCGGTCCGTCAGCCGTGCCAGCACTGAGGAATATAGATCTCCTCATACCGGGCAATGGCAAACCGGTCTGTCATAGCGCCGATATAATCGCAAAGCACCATTTCTTTCGGCTCTCCGCGGTCTATCAGTATATGATAATCCCGCGGAAGCAGCTCCATATGCTTTCCGTAATAGTTATATAATGTCTCAATCATAACCTCCGCCTTTTCCTCTTCTCCTTTGGCGGCAGGATTGGTATATAAATGCTCGAACAAAAATTCCCGCAGTTTCCGCATCGCTTCCGCGACCGGCTGCGACATGCGGATGTCATTCAGCCCCGTGCTGTATGTCACGAGATCATGGATAAAATGATCCAGCCGCTTTCCGAGCGTATTCCCGATCACGTCCGTAATCTCCCCGGGAATATCGGTTTCTTTCAGGATCCCTGCCCGAATGGCATCGTCCATATCATGATGAATATAGGCAATCTTGTCCGAAATCCGCACGATCTTACCCTCCAGTGTGGACGGCTCCCCATGCGTCTGATGGTTCCGTATGCCGTCCCGCACCTCAAACGTCAGATTCAGCCCCTGTCCGTCCTTTTCCAGCAGATCAACGGTGCGGACACTCTGATCGCTGTGGCAAAACCCGTACGGGCAGACCTTTTCCAGCGCCCGTTCACCCGCATGGCCAAACGGTGTGTGCCCCAGATCATGTCCCAGTGCGATCGCCTCCACCAGCTCTTCATTCAGCCGCAGCGCTTTGGCGATTGTTCTGGCATTCTGCGATACTTCCAGTGTATGCGTCAGCCGCGTCCGGTAATGATCTCCCGCCGGCGTCAGAAACACCTGCGTCTTATCCTTGAGACGCCGGAAGGACTTGCTATGTAATATTCTGTCTCTGTCCCTTTGAAACACCGGCCGGATGTCACACGGCTCTTCTGCGCGCTGCCGTCCCTTCGAGTCCATGCTGAACGCAGCATACGGACTCAGGTATTCCTTTTCCCGGCGTTCCAGACTTTCCCGAATCGTCATATTGCCGTTATTCCCCTTCGTTTTATTATTCGCCGCCCATATCCTGATTTCCTTTTTTTATTTTTCGGAAATCGGCAATCAGATTCCGGCTCTCATGCCGTCAGCCCCGCCCAGACCGGCAAATCCCGTATCCACGATAAAAACAAGGCCATGTACAAAAGGTACACGGCCTGTTATATTGATAGTCGATACAATAATGAATCTGCAGTGATATTCAGAATCAGAAAAAGCTGTTCATCCAGCTTCCCGTCGAATATGCATTGTTATAATTTCCACGGTTTGTATAAAGAGAATTCTTATTTGCCTCCGACTGTGCGGAATAACTGATCATCGAAGCTCTGGAAGCCGCATTGTTGGCAAACGACGCATTTCCGTTGAATAACGTCTTGATTGTGCTGATGTCGGCTGCCTTGAAGTCCTTTTCATTTACGCTCAACTTATTGTCGGAACCGATCGTGATTCCCACCTTGTTCAGCATCTTCTCATAGGTCTTCGTACCGCTCACCATATTATTGGCCTGATTCCTGACCGTTTTGGATGTCGATTTGGAAGCGGAATCCACGAGATTATTGTAGCTGTCCGCGAATTTCTTAACCGCGCCATAGATGGCATCCATATCGTAACCTTTGGTCGTGGTCTCCTTGCCGTCCTCTCCCTTGGTCGTAATGTCCTTTTCCTGGAACAGCGAACTGCCTCTCGATATCAGTGCGCCCGCCGCTTCCGACAACGCTTTGGCGTCTGACTGTGTCTTATTCAGTTCTTTTGTCTTCTCACTCTGCAGGGCTGTATTGGTCTTATCTTTCGCCGTGCTGTTCTTTGCAGCCTCCGTGCTTCCGGCCTGTTTTGCATAATAAGCCTTTACAACCTTGTAATATGTCCCGCTCTTAATATTGTTATATTCCGAAAGCAGGGAGTAAATCCCGTTTCCCGATGAAGAATTGTTATTTCCGAATAAAAATGAAAAACTCATACCCTCACTCCTTTGATACCAATGACATCCATGCCTGTT
>CAJUCC010000085.1 GCA_910585205.1 uncultured Lachnospiraceae bacterium | reverse complement strand
TGTCCGTCGGGATACAAAATCTGCACAATCCGCTCGGTCACTTCCGGTTTCCATGCACAGACAAACAGCAGCGCCATCAGCATTGCCGATAACAGTAAGATCAGATTCAATATGCGTTTGCAAAACTTTTTCATCGTTTCCTCCTGTCACATGCCGCTGCCGTTACCGCAGTTCCGGGCCGTCCTTTGTCATGGTAATCGTAAGCAGCTTTCTCCCCAGAAAGGGTTTCAGCGCCGCTGCCGCCGCATCCTGATCCCGCATCGTATACACCCCGTCGGTGAAGAGCAGAATCAGCTTCGAACGGGCATGATAAAACTTCAGATTTTGATACAGGCATTCAATTCGTTTTTCATCCGGTTTCGGTTCATATTCCCGGAAACATCCGTTGACCAAAACAGTCATCATCGGTACGGTTCGATTTATGATCCGCTCGTCGTCCAGCCAGTCCACGATGTGAAAGCGTACATTGCGAAACACTTCGCTGCGCCGCTTTAAACTGCCAAGCAGCGCAGGCACACAGGCTTCCATCCATGCCGGAGACACATGATGGTCAAGCACTACACTCATCTCCAGAACCGGGCCGGTAAAATTTCCCGGCACATGCAGCACCCGCTGCACACGATGATAAAACTGCTGGCAAAACACCGATGATACTTCCATTGTTATCCTTACACACTTTCTATTACAACCCCGTGTGCGATTCCCGGCACCGTCTTTCCCTCGTTAAAGCTCGTCTTGCTGAGCAATGCGCCCGTGGGAATAAATAACACCCGTTTCCATTTCTTTTCTTCCAACTGTTTCAAAATATAGGACGACAGCGTTACGGCTGCGCATCCGCAGCCGGAGCCACCGGCATGGGTGTCCTGCGTTTCGGGGTCGTAAATCTCCATACCACAGTCCAATACGTTTCCGGAAATATCATACCCCTTTTCCGCAGTCAGGTCAACCAGCGCCCGCTGCCCGATACTGCCCAGATCTCCCGTAATAATTTTATCGTAGTCAGACGGTTGTCTGCCGAAGTCAATAAAATTCTGATATACCACATCGCAGGCCGCCGGCGCCATACAGCAGCCCATATTCATCGAATCCTTAAGGCCATAGTCCACAATCTTTCCGGTCGTAATCCCGGTAATGGCGGCGCGCACATGTTTGCCCGGCTCTCTTCCCAGTACGAAAGCGCCGCTGCCCGTCACCGTCCATGTCGCCGACAACGGTCTCTGGCTGCCGTATTCCAGCGGATTGCGGAACTCTTTCTCCGCACTGGCGAAATGGCTGGATGTGACACAGATGACATTTCTGGCAAATCCTCCGTCAATGGCCATCGAGCCCAGGCTCAGAGATTCCCCGCACGTCGAACATGCGCCGTACAGACCGAAGAGGGGAATCTCATATGTCATGATGCCAAACGATGTGGCAATCGATTGACCGAGCAGGTCGCCCGCAAAAAGATACTGGATTTCTCTGGCATCCAGCTCCGCCTTTCCCATCGCCAGATATACGGCGTCTTTTTGCAGACTGCTCTCCGCCTCTTCCCACGTATTGCAGCCGAAGAGATCATCCTCTCCGATCATATCGATCAGTTCCGCCAGCGGGCCTTCTCCCTCTTTTTTCCCAGCAATGGATGCGCTGGCATTGATGTAAACCGGGCGGTCATATGCCACACTCTGTTTTCCTCTGCGTTTTTCCCTTTTTTCCGTCTTCTCCTGTGCTCCCATGTTTCGTCTCCATCCCTTTCTGTCCCGTTTTTACAGGTAGGATTTCCGTTTCCGCAGGGATTATACGCCGGCCGGCGGTTTACCGCAGTGTGACAATGCCTTTTTCCACCATCATCACCGGTCGATAGGAGAGCTTTGCCTTGCGCAGTCCTTCGGCGCCGGTGTCTTCTTCCCGGTTGATATAGAGATATGCCGCAGCCTCATGCTCTGCAAACTGCTGGTTAATCATCGGATAAGCACCCTGCACATCGGCATAGGCTTTTTCAATATGAACAATAAACACATCATCCCCGCCCGGTTCCCCGAGCGTAAAGCCCATGACCCTGCCGTCGGCGCGCAAAAGTCCGCCCTTCAGTCCCAGTTCCCCGCGCAGCCGGAGCGCGTTCAATGTCACGCAAAACTCCGCACTCTTTTCTTCGTCTTCGTCACAGCCGTTCAGCACCCGCCATTCCTGTGCCATTTTCAGGCATTCTCCCGTATTGTCGTCCGTAATGCTCTCATAGCGCCAGTCGGGATACTGCTCTTTGAATTTGTTGATATGATTGCGCTTGGAGTGCAGTTTCTTCCCGGCAAGCGAAATCAGTTTTTCCGATTCGTATACATAATCCGCCAGATCTCTGTCATAGGCAACCTGAAAGCATCCGGGATACAGCGCTTCCAGCCGCCCGAACTGTACCGGTGACACGAGATGCATGCGGAATGTCCATCCCTGCTCTGCAAAATACCCCTGCAGCCTGTCCGTCACCTGCCTCAGATCGCCCGTTCCAAGCGGAAAGCTGACCGAAACTTCCCCTTTCCGCACAAGAAAAACAAGCATCCCCTCCACAATGGCATACTGCATATCATAATGGGGCGCCCATAAATAATTATTTGCAAATGTCGCTTCACAGTTGCGGGAATTCTCCTGCCGGTAATACGACGTGATTAGCTCCCGATCCGAAAGTTCTATCTCTTTCCAGTTTAATTCCATCATAACTCCTCTTCTTTTGTCACGGCCTCTGCCTATTTTTTCATTTTGGGATTAAAAATAAGACTTGCCAGATAGGCAAAGATCAGAGCTGCGCTTGTCCCCACCGCTCCGGCCTGAAACCCTCCGGCAAATAATCCGAGCAGGCCCTGCTGGTCTGCCGCTTCTTTTACCCCTTTCATCAGTGTATTTCCAAATCCCAGCAGCGGAACACTGGCTCCCGCTCCCGCATATTCCATAAAAGGCTCATACCAGCCAAACACACTGATTACCGCACCCAGACATACGAGCAACACCATAATCCGGCCCGGCATCATTTTTGTCTTTTCCATTAAAATCTGTACTAGGGCACAGATCAGCCCGCCTACCCAAAAGGCATTGATATAATCCATCATTGTTCTCCCTCCAACATTTTCGTCTTTGCAGATAGTATTTCGTTATCGGGAAAAAATATGTGATTTTGTCAGATTTTTTTCTTTTCGGGCAGCTGTACCAGTATAATCGCCACAAACACGAGCACGCAGCCACAGATTTCCCGCGCAATTAACGTCTGATCGAGCAGAATCCAGCCCGCAAGCAGGGAGATCACCGATTCCAGACTTAAGATCAGCGACGCCACGGTCGGATCCATCCCCTTTTGCCCGATAATCTGCAGCGTATACGCTACGCCGCACGATAAAATGCCCGCATACAGAATGGGCATCCATCCGCTTGCAATCGCCTGCCAGGACGGTGTTTCCAGCAGCAGCATTCCCGCGCCGCAGACAATGCTGCTCGTATAAAACTGAATGCAGGACAGCGCAATGCCGTCCGCTTTCGGTGAAAAATAATCGATCACCAGAATATGCACGGAAAACACAACCGCACAGAGAAGCACGTAAAAATCGCCCCGGCTGATCGAAAAAGATTCCCGGATACAGAGCAGATACATACCCACCACTGCCAGCGCCACACTGACCCAGACCAGGGGCCGCACTTTTTTGCGGAAAAACAGCCCCAGTATGGGTACGATAATAATATACAGCGCCGTAATAAATCCGGCTTTTGCCACGGTCGTATTCTGAATCCCCTTTTGCTGCAAAAGGCTGGCCGTACTGAGCGCAAGCCCGCAGCAGATGCCGCCCGTCAGCGTAATCCGGTATCTCGCCCGTTTTGCCTCCTTTGTCTCCGCCCTTTTCGCTGTCTCCTGTGCCGCACCGGGTTTCCGCAAAAGGAAAGGCAGAAGCACCGTTCCGCCCAGAAGAAACCGGACCGCATTAAACGTAAAGGGCCCGACATAATTCATTCCCACACTCTGTGCCACAAATGCCACGCCCCAGATCGCGGCGGTCAAAAGCAGCAGCAGAGAATTTTTCATCGTATTTGTCTTCATCCGTTTTCCGGCAGGGCTTATCCCAGCCAAGCCATAACCTCCACTTCACACAGTACATTTTTCGGAAGCTGCTTCACTGCCACACAGCTCCGCGCCGGTTTCCCGGTAAAGTATTTTTCATACACGCCGTTAAACGCGGCAAAATCCTGCATATCCGCCAGAAAACAGGTCGTTTTTACGACATTGGCATAGTCTGCGCCGGCTTCTGCCAGAATCGCGCCGGCATTTTTGATTGCCTGCTCCGCCTGTTCCTCGATCGTCGTCCCGCTGATCTCACCGGTAGCCGGGTCAATCGGTATCTGTCCCGACGCAAACAAAAACCCGCCTGCCGTTATTGCCTGTGAATACGGCCCGATCGCTGCAGGCGCTTTTTCCGTATGGATTTTTTTCATAATCATTCTCCTCTTTCTTCCGCAAATTCCACGATGACATAAAAGCCCCGTTCATTTTCCTCTATCGCCGTGACAATTCCTTCCCTTGTCAGCAGCCGTTCCCGAAACGGGAAGTTTCCTGACATGGCGAGCGAAGGATCGATAATATAATAATAATTACTCGGCAGCACGCCTTCCGTTATCGTTACCCTGTCTCCTTCGTGCAGCAATCCCTGCCGCTCCATCTTAAACTCCATCTTACGCATGGTTTCCGCCTCTCTTCTTCCACCGCCCGTTTCCATAATTCTATATTATAGCGTGCCCGGAAAAAACTGGCAAATAAAAATTTTATAATCCCCGCTCTTTCAGCTCATGCACAAGCTCCACATAAAACTCCCGCACATCAAATCCGTCAAAATTTTCCCGGTTCAGATCAATCATATCTCCATGGGAAATGCCACGCCTGCCTTTCGGCGTAATCCGGCGGTAATGTTCTCCCCAGGGAAACGAGCGCTCTCCGACCAGCCCGTCGTTTTCTCCGTCGAAGTGGTTGACCAGATACCAGGAAAAGTTCAGCGGAAAGCGGCCTTTCACCGCCCGCTCCAGCGTCGTGCCGATGCTTTGATAGTAAACGCCCGGAACATCTCTGATCTCCTCATTTCTGGCCCCGCATGCACCGGCTGTCAGATCATTGACCGCGGCAAAAAAATCGGGATTTTCCTCTCCAAGACGGCGCAGCGCCGCATTATAGGCTTTCGCCACGATCTCCTGCTGCCCGCGCGGAATGCCGGACAACAGATAATCCGCAAATTCGCATCCCCGGTGCGGTGTATTAATGGTAGTCAGAGAGGCCACCATATCGGCAATGCCGCACTTGGCCAGCGCATAGCGGCTGTCAAGGCCGCCCTTGGAATGGGCGATGATATTGACCTTTTCACAGCCGCACTCCCGCACGATCTCCCGGATACGCGCCGCCAGCTCTTCCCCGCAGTCTGCCACAGATGCTGCCGACTGCTGCCTGCCATAATAGAGCACTGCCCCGTTTTTCTCCAGTTCTTTCGGAATCCTGCCCCAATAATTCAGATACCGGAAATCGCGGAAAAAAACACCGTGCACCAGCAGAATCGGATACCGGGTCGCGCAGATTCTATCCGCTTCCCGCTCCCGGTTTCTGCGAATTTTTTCCGTCTCAAACGCCACCTCCCGCTCCGCCGTGCGGATCAAAACAGCCAGCACAATCAGATTCGCCACCGGTATCATCCCGCATAACAGACCGAGAATCCGCCACCGAATCCCGAGCTGTTCCGATGTCAGATAGATGCGGATCATTCCGTTCCAGAATACAACCGATTCCACACAGACGGCAATTCCCGTATGGAAAAGCCAGAATTTCGGCTGTTCCAGCAAAGATCCCGGCGCCGTCACCCCGAAAAATCCCGCCAGACAGAACACAATCGAACATCCGCTGGAAGCCAGAAACGTCCGCAGCAAAATGCAGCCGTCCAGACAGATGCGAAGCCGCCGCTTCTGAACCCGCCCCGCTTTTAAAGAAGGCTTACCCTGCAGCAATAAAAACAGCGCGGCAAGGCCAATCCAGACAACGTTCGGCCAGCCTGTCATCTTTGCAAGGCCATATCCGTTTGCCACTCCGAACACCACCGCCGTTCGCAGTAAATATCCCGTCATACCGTATCTTCTCCCCCTTATCATTCTCCGATGGGAGCACAAAGACTCCCGCCTCATTCCCCTAGTCCAAGCAGGATCCTGCTCTCCCGCAGCGTATCACTGCTGTCATAATCGTATTCGATCGTCTGTATCGCAATCCCCGGATAACGGCTGCGCAGATTTTTGACAATACCCCGCTCACAGACATGGCTGACAAGGCAGCCAAACGGATGCACGATCAAAATATGACGACAGCCTTTTTCTATCGCATCTGCCGCCTCCGCAGCCACCAGCCATCCGTCTCCGGTGATGCAGCTTTCCCCGATCAGCCCTTCGGCCTTCGCGCGCAGTTCGTCAAACGGCGCATCCGTTTCAAAGCCTGAATACCGGGTGACAGTCCGGTATAAATCTTTTTGCAGACTTTTCATCCCGCGGAGCACATAGTCAAAAACAGGCCGCAGCATATGCCTGCCGCTTTGCATCATATAATCCGCTCGCGCGCTGTCCATCACATAAATGGCATAGTTGATAAACCCGCCTATGCTGCACTGACATCCCTGCCTGTCAAGAAACCGTTCCAGATTGTGATTACCCAGAGAAGAATATTTGATATAAATTTCCCCGGCCACACCGACTTTTTTCCTGCGTTCGCATTTCAATGGAATCCCCGCAAAGCATTCCAGAATATAACGCCAGATTTTCCGCCGCTCCGTTTTCCGGATACAGGCATGCGCCCGGATATATGCGCATACCCGCGTCTGTACCGTCTCCAGAACCCGGTCCGCCGCGCCCGTTTCCCGTTCATACGGCTTTGTCTGATGAAACAGGCTCATGCACAGATCGCCGCAGCAGACTGCCATAACGGCCGCAAACAACAGCCGCGGTGTAATCCGAAATCCCGGCTGACGTTCCAGTCCCATAAAGTTCAATGACAACACCGGTATCCCGCCATACCCGCATCGGTCCAGTGTATGGCGGATTGTCCGGTAAATATTTCCTGCCCTGCACGCGCCGCCGGCCTGCGGTTCCATAAACGCAATCCGATCCGCCGGAACCTGTCCGCTCTGCAAGGTTTGCAGCACCTGTCCGACAATCAGTATCGTCGGATAGCAAAAATCACTGCTGATATAACGCAGCGCCTGCTCTTTCAGTCCCTTCGCCTCAGACATAACCGCCAGACGATACCCGCTTCCCGCAAACGCCGCCTGTAAAAACGGTGAATGATATTCCAGCATCTGCGGCAGAAAGATCGTATGTGTCTTTTTCATTTTTTTGGTAAAAACAGCATGTTGATTATCCATGCTTCTATTGTATCACTTTTGGGGATAATGTTCTATCCGTTCAAAATACCACAAATTAACTTGCCATTCACATTTCATTTCTGATATGATATAGAGGAAACCAAACAGTAACAATAACATACAATAGTGATACAGGAGGGGTTTATATGAAAAAAATGTTTCAAATTTCAGGAACTGTTCTTGCAGCAGGCGTTCTGTTTGCATCCATGTCGGTCACGGCTTTCGCCGCACAGATCAGCGAAGAAAATGCCAAATCCATTGCCCTGACAAATGCCGGTGTCTCTGCAGATACCGTATCCTTTATCAAGGCAGAACTAGACGACGATGATGGCAGACTAATATATGACGTTGATTTCCTGACACAAAATTATGTGGAATACGATTTTGACATCGACGCCGCCAGCGGCGCAGTCATCAATATCAAATATGACTGGAAAGCCGCTCCCGTCTCCGGCACCAACGCACAGGCAACGGTGACGACAGAACAGGCAAAAACACTGGCTGCCACCCATGCGGGCCAGACAACGGGTTCCGTCACTTTTGATAAAGTGAAATGTGAATTTGACGACGGCAGGCTACTGTATAAAATCGAGTTTCATACGGCAGACCAAAAAGAATATGATTACGAGATCGACGCCGTTACCGGCGCGATCATTGAATGGGAATACGACGCAAAGCATTACAGACCTCTGCCCCCGGCGGCGGCGCCCACGCTCAATCCGGCTCCGTCCTCCGGTGTTACAATGGAAAGCGCCAAAGCAGCCGCATTGAAGATGGCGGGACTTACCTCCGAAAATGTAAGATGGGGTAAGGTAAAACAGGATTATGAAGACGGCCGGCTGGTCTATGAGGGAGAATTCTACTATAATAATATGGAATATGAATTTGAGATTGATGCGGCTACAGGCGCCGTCACAGACTGGGATGTAGACGAAGACGATTAATTACAAATCACCTGCGGCGGTTCGAAACGGTGCCGCTATAGCG
>CAJUCC010000084.1 GCA_910585205.1 uncultured Lachnospiraceae bacterium | reverse complement strand
CCCGGCTCTGCGTCTTCCGGAAGCACAAGCAGGCCGTTATATCCTGCGCCCGGATACAAATCCTCCGTCAGCCCCAGTTCCACGCCCGAGCAGAGCATACCGCACGATTCATAACCGCGCAGCTTTCCCTTTTTAATCGTCATGACGCCTTCCACCGTCTTGTGATCTTTGGCCGTCGCATAAACCGCCGCGCCCACAAGCGCCAGCGGAAATCTGCCGCCCGCCTTTACATTATCGGCGCCGCAGCATACCTGCATTGTCCCGTGCGCCCCGGCGTTCACCCGGCAGACATGCAAATGCGTTTCCGGGATCGCCTCACATGTCTCGACATAGCCGGCCACAATGCCGCTGACGTCCCTGCCTAGTTCATATTTTTCTTCCACTTCAAAACCGGCATCAAACAGCTTCTTTTCCAGTTCATCCGGCGTTACATCGATCTCCACATAATCTTTCAGCCAACTCAATGGTACTATCATAATAAACCTCCGTCATCCAATGATTACCCGTTCAACTGCCGCAGTACCCGTAGATCCGACTGGAACAGCAATTTGATGTTATTGATTCCGTATTTCAGCATAGCCGTGCGCTCCAGACCGATGCCAAAAGCAAACCCGCTGTATTCTTCCGAATCAATCCCGCAGTTTTCCAGCACGCGTTTATTCACAACCCCCGCGCCGAGAACCTCAATCCATCCCGTCCCTTTGCAAAGACTGCATCCCTTGCCGCCACAGGCAAAGCAGCTACAGTCCACTTCCACGGACGGCTCCGTAAACGGGAAATATGACGGCCGCAGCCGCGTCGTCGTCCCTTCGCCGTATACCTTCTGCACGAGCACATCCAGCATGCCTTTCAGATCGCTCAACGTGATCCCGCGGTCCACGACAAGTCCTTCCATCTGGCTGAACATCGGCGAATGTGTCGCATCGTCATCGGAGCGGAATACCTTCCCCGGCGACAGAATCTTGATCGGCGGCCGTTTCTTCTCCATCACGTGAATCTGCCCCGCCGACGTCTGCGTCCGCAGCAAAAACTCCGGCGAAACATAAAAGGTATCCTGCATATCCCGGGCCGGATGGTCCTGCGGTGTGTTCAGCGCGGTAAAATTATAATAGTCCGTTTCGATCTCGCTGCCCTCATAGATTTCAAATCCCATGCCCGTGAAAATATCGATCATCTGATTTCTCACCAGTGTAACCGGATGGAGATTTCCGGTCCGTATCGGCTGCGCGGGAATCGTAATATCGATCTTCTCACGCTCGTACCGCTGCAGAAGTTCCCGCTCCCGCAGCTTCTTTTCCATTTCGGCAAACCGTTCCAACGCCCATTCCTTCAGTGCATTGACCGACTTGCCGTAATCTGCGCGCTCCTCCGGCGCAAGATTACGCATTTCCTTCATCAATTCGCTGATTTTGCTTTTTTTCCCTTCCAGATACACATTTTTGAACTCATAGAGTTCTTTTACGTTCTGCAATGCTCCCAGTTCTTTCTCGATCGTTTCCCGGAGCGCCGGAAGATTACCTGATAATCCATTGTTTTCCTGCATATCGTTTCCCTGCTTTCCTTACTATTCTGGTTTCCTTTTATCTCACGGAAACCGGCTTCCGTGAAATAAAAATCCCATAGCATAAATCTCTTTATGCTATGGGACGAATGATTCCGCGGTACCACCCATATTCGGATCGGAAAATCAACGATCCGCACTCTTTTTGCTTTTATGCAGCAACTACATCCGCTTACTCCGGAAAAACCGGTTTTCGCGGAAAACTCCGGCGCTGAAATTCATCTGCGGGCGGCTGGCATACTCACAGCATACATATGCCTCTCTGAAAACCGCTGACGCCGACTACTTACACACCTTCACAGTTTTTGCCATTATATGCTCTCTGCGGACAAAAGTCAAGCGCATCATTTATCAATCGTATATTTTGTTCCTTCGCGCGTATCCTGCAGCTGAACGCCGATCTCCTGCAGCTTCATGCGCAGCTCATCCGCCATGGCATAGTTCTTTTCGGCCTTGCATTTCGCCCTTGTCTCCAAGATCAGCCCGATCAGCGCATCTGTGCGCTCCGTATTCTCCGCCTTCTTCTCTGCCGCACGGAACGGAAGGCCCAGAATGGGATCCACGTAACGGTCAAAAAACAAAACGCAGTCCTTGATCGTTTCCCTGTCGTTATCTTTCACCGCTTTCCGCAAAATCTTTTCCGCCTTATAAATATGGCTGATGGCAAGCGCCGTGTTAAAATCGTCATCCATGGCCGCCAGAAAATCTGCCAGCACGCCGCTCATTTCATCGCCCTGTATTTTGCGTTCTCCGCATTCCGGCTCCATCTGTCTCGCCTCGTCTGCCAGTCCGCTGATGCGCTGATAGATCTCCTCGTTTTTCTGAATCTGTTCCAGCACAAAATCTGTCGGCCTTCTGTAATGCGTCAGCAAAACATAAAACCGCACCGCGATGGGGGAAACCTGCTCAAACAGATCGTCCAGCGTCGTAAAATTCCCCAGCGATTTGCCCATCTTTTTTCCGTTTACCGTCACCAGATTATTATGCAGGAAATAGCGCACAAACGGCTTTCCGTTTGCCACCTCAGACTGTGCGCACTCACACTCGTGGTGCGGGAAAACATTATCCATCCCGCCGCCGTGAATGTCGAATGTATCGCCCAGATATTTTCTGGACATAACCGAACATTCAATATGCCATCCCGGATAACCGTCTCCCCACGGCGAAGGCCACCGCATGATATGTGTCGCATCGGCGTTCTTCCACAGTGCGAAATCTTCCGAATGGCGTTTGTCATCCGCAATCAGTATCCGTTCGCCGCTGACCGTCTGATCCAGCGTCCGCCCGGACAGCTTTCCGTAGTCGGAATAACGGTAAACGTCGAAATATACATTTCCCTGATCGGTGACATAGGCATATCCTTTCTCCAGAATTTCCTGAATCATCTTCTGGATTTCTATGATATGTCCCGTCGCCCGGCAGCTGATCGACGGCCGGAGAATGTTTAACCGGTCCATGGCTGTAAAATATTCGCATTCATAGCGGTATGCAATCTCCACCGGATCCAGTTTTTCAATCTGTGCCTGTTTCTGAATCTTATCGTCCCCGTCATCGGCATCCCCGACCAGATGGCCGATGTCCGTAATATTCTGTACATATTTCACCCTGTAGCCGGAAAACTCCAGATACCGCCGCACAATGTCAAAACAGATATAACTTTTGGCATGCCCGACATGCGGCATCCCGTACACCGTCGGTCCGCACACATACATTCCGACACGCTCCGGCGTAATGCTCTGAAATTCCTCTTTTCCGTTCGTGATCGTATTATAAACACGTAAGCCCATCGTCACTCTCCCATATAAAAATATTATAAATCTCCTGTCGATCTCGTTATTATAACATTATACCGCATAAAAATCAAAAGGATTCGCCGATGTTCGCTCACTCCACAATCTCCAGAAGCTTCCCGGTAATCTCTGCCATATTGGAAGACGCCTGTTTCGTCTCGTGGGAGATTTCCACATTCCGCTCAACCACATCCGAGATACGGCCGATCTGACCGACTGCACTGCTGACGATCCCGACATTCTCCCTTACCATGCCGGTAATCCTTTCCACGTCGCTGCTCGCCCGTTCCATGTTTTTCACAACGTCGCCGAACGCCTCCGCCGTCTCGTCCGTAATGCGCTTTCCGGCCTCCACCGCATTGATGGAATTGGTAATCAGTTCATTCGTCTCCTTCGCCGCCTGCCCGCTTCTCGCCGCCAGTTCTCCGACCTGCGCCGCCACAACGGCAAACCCTTTGCCCATTTCGCCGGCCCTTGCTGCCTCAATGGAAGCGTTCAGGGAAAGCATATTCGTCTGCTGTGCAATGGAATTAATCTCATCAATAATCTTTCCGATCTCTCTCGACATATCACTGATTTTCTGCATGGAGTCTTTCAACAGATCCATCTGCGATTCCGTCTGCAGAATTTTCTCCGTCGTATCCTTTGTCTCTTCGGCAACACGAACCGAAACCTGCACACTGTCATTTAATTCCCGTGTCAACTGCTCCATAATCTGCTTCAGATCCCGGACCGCCTTTTCCTGTTCTCCGGTACCGTTATAAATATCATCCGCGCTCCCCAGCGTCTCTCCCGACACACGATTTAAATCCGTGCAGGCGCTTTTGACATTCCGGAACAAAACCCGGTTATGCTCCATATCCGCGCTCTGCTGCTCTAACAGCTTTGCGTTCTCCTGCATATTGCGGCGAATGCTCTCCACCATCTTATTGATATTCCCGGAAAGCTGGATAAACTCCGGATTGCCCTGTACATTCACACAGACTTCAAAATTTCCCTCCGCAATCTCTTTCATGGAATTGCTGATCTGATCGATCCCGCGGACGATTTTATCATCTACCATATGATTAATCATCCACAACAGCACGCCGAATATCACCGCCATGCTCAGAAATACGACAAGTGTCTGGCTGTTGCGCTGTGCATAATATTCGCTCGACGGCAAAAAAGTGCCGATAATCTGTCCGTCATATTCCTGCGCCAGATAATAGCCGCGTTTTCCGTCGATCACTGCCCTGCCTTTTCCTGCAAATTCCCCGGGAAATCCGGCATTCGCCGCCGGCGTTCCGATCAGCGCCGCGTTCTCATGCGCCAGTATCAGTCCGTTCTCCGGGTCAATCGCATAAACATATCCGGTTTCGCCGTAATCAATACTGCTCAGAACGACATGAATCTCCGTGCCGGCAAGCATATCTTCCAGCACCTCCGGCCGCACTCCCACCTGCACAAGCCCCGGCGTGTCATTTCTCGTCACGCCTATGTACTGCATCACAACCCCTTCCGCCACATTTACCTGCGGCTCCTGCACAATCTCAATCGAAGGATCATCCACAATCACCATAAACGCATTGGACTGTTCCCCGCTTTTCATATCAAAGCCGACGTATGCGTCTATCGTACTCTCTGTAATAATCCCGTCTGCATCGATGACATGCAGTTCATTTACCATCAGCCTGTCTTTGACTGCATTCAGTTTCGCCGCGTCCTTTACAATGGACGGGTCAGCCGCAATCATGTCTGCAAAGGCTCTCGTTTTGGCAAGATTGTCTTCACTGAGGTTTTTTGTAAGATTTTCAATATTCGCCTCGTTTCCCGCCAGTTTTGCTTTTACGTCCTCCAGTTTCGCCAGGCCGGAAGCGGTGTTATTTCTCTGGCTTACAATCGTCTGCAGTGCAAAAACTGCCATAATCGTTACCAGAAATGCCGCCAGCATATAAACAGAAAGACGTTTGGTGAAATTTCTTTTCATGATGACCTGTTCCTTTCCGTAAGTGGTTATACTCCCCGTAATTTTATTATAGTAGCGAACACCGTCTGTGACAACCACAAAAAATGTCCCCGTATACGCCAAAAATGTGCACAGAATCCACTCTGATTTTATGGATATTCCTACGATTGACAATCGAAAAGCGTACCTCATATAATAAAATAAGAATAACGGCCGATAAAAAGTCCGTACAGTTTATACTAAATATATGGGGGATCATAAGATGAAAAGTATTCGCAAAAAAATAACCGTCTGTCTTATTCTGACTGTTCTGATCGCATTAATTGCGGCGGGCATTTCCAGCATCATACCCAATTATCACAGTACCATTACCACGGTAGACCATATGATGTGCGAAACCGCGGTTCTGGCAGCAGAACGTGTGGAGCAGGAATTGCTCGCCTATAAAAATGTCGCCATGGATACGGGCTGTATTCCACAGTTATCCGATCCCGACACATCGGCGGAAGAAAAACAGGCCATCATCAATGAGCGCTGCGCCATGCATGATTTCCAGCGCGGGAACATTATCGGCACAGACGGAATCAGTATCTTTGACGGCAAGGATTATTCCGACCGGGAATATGTCAAACAGGCAATGGCAGGCAATGTCTATGTATCGGAACCGCTGATTAGCAAAATCACGGGAGAATTATCCATTATGGTAGCGGCTCCGCTTTATACCGGCGGAGTACAAGGTTCCTCCATTGCGGGTGTCGTATATTTTGTGCCGCACGAAACCTTTCTCAATGATATTGTATCTTCCATTCAGCTCGGCAGCAGCAGCAGAGCCTATATGATAAATAAATCCGGCGATACGATTGCCGATGTTACACTTGAAACCATCACCGTTCAGAATATTGAAGCAGAAGCGCAGAATGATCCTTCCCTGAACGATCTGGCAGTTATTCACGCCGCCATGCGCCGGGGTGAAAACGGTTTCGGAAGTTATCAAAGCGCCGAAGGCGATATGTTCGTGGCCTATGCTCCCGTGGCAAATACGGACGGCTGGAGCATCGCCGTCACGGCGCCGCAGTCAGACTATCTCACCACTACATACAACGCCATGACCATCAATATCATTGTTATGGTGATCTCTGTGCTGATCTCCGTACTGGTGGCTCTGCTGCTGGCAAACAGTATCAGCAAACCGATGAAAGCCTGTGCAAGACGGATGCAGCTGCTCGTGGACGGCGATCTGGACACACCGATGCCAAAGATCACCGGCAGAGACGAAACCGCCATGCTGATGCGTTCCACAGCCTCGCTGGTAGAAGGGCTGAGTACCATTATTCATGACATCAGTTATCTGCTGACCGAGCTGGCAAACCAGAACCTTGATGTGCACACCAGCCATGAGGAAGCCTATGTTGGCAGTTTCCGCAATATTCTGCTCTCCATGCGTCATATGAAAGTACAGTTGAGCGATGTGATGCGGCAGGTCAATCATTCCGCCGATCAGGTATCTTCGGCCAGCGCGCAGTTATCCGACAGCGCTCAGACGCTTAGTCAGGGAACGACGCAGCAGGCCAGCGCGGTACAGGAACTTGCCGCACAGATCGGCGAGATTTCCGAACAGGCTAAAAATACCGCTTCCAATGCCCTGGAAGTACGGGGCCAGATACACCATACCGGTGAGGAAGTTTCCCTCTGCAATCAACAGATGCAGAAGCTGACGGAAGCTATGAATAAAATTCAGACCAGTTCCAGCGAAATCGAAAAGATATTGAAAACAATTGACGATATTGCATTCCAGACCAATATACTGGCACTAAACGCCGCTGTGGAAGCAGCGCGGGCAGGCAGCGCCGGCAAAGGGTTTGCCGTTGTCGCAGAGGAAGTCCGCAGCCTTGCCGCAAAATCGGCACAGGCCGCGCAGAATACTTCCTCGCTGATTGAAAATTCCACAAGCGCCGTACACACGGGAACGGATATTGCAAGACATACGGCAGACACACTGCTCGAGGTTGTGGACAGCATCCAGTCTGTCGTTGGTTCCGTTGACAATATCGCTGCCGTGGCCACCGAACAGTCGGAAGCTGTCTGGCAGGTTTCCGAAGGGATCAATCAAATATCGGTTGTCGTACAAAACAACAGCGCCACGGCAGAGGAAGGCGCAGCGGCTAGCGAGCAGCTTTCCGCGGAAGCGTCCGGCTTAAAACATCTTGTCGATCAGTTCACACTTTCCGCCGACTGATCTCAGAGGCCTCCATACCCGTATCTCTTTCTGTATTTACGGAACATCGCGGCAGACAGGGCAAACGCCATCAGCTCTGCCGCAGGTGTTGCCAGCCAGATTCCGCTTATACCCAGAATCGCCGGCAGCACGGCCATTGTAACCAGCATAAACACAAACGAACGGGAAAATGCGAGAACGGCCGACACGGCTCCATTGGATAATGCGGTAAACATTCCGCTCATAAAAATATTAAAACCGATAAAAAGCAGCGCGGCGCAGCAGATCCGGTTTCCCGTCACCGCCAGATCGTATACCGGATCATCCGGCCGCGCAAATACGGATACAAGCGGCCCTGTCAGGATAAAAGACACCGCCGCCGTGACAACAGAAATACAGGCAATCACATGCAGGCTGGTTCTCACCAGCTTTTTCAGTTTTGTACCGTTCTGCTCCCCATAATAATAGCTGAGCATCGGTGCCACGCCATACGAATACCCCGTATACAGAGAGCTTGCAAACATCAGCACATACATGATTATGGTGACAGCCGCCACGCCACGCTCTCCCGCGAACCTAAGCATTGCCTGGTTGAACATCATTGTGACAATCCCGGTGACAAGCGCGGTTGCCATCTCGGAGCAGCCGTTTGCCGCCGCACCCGCAAGAACCCGGACGCGAAATACCGGCTTTTTAAAATGCAGCAGGCTCCTTTTCCGGCTGAAGACAACGCTTCCCACAACTGCCGTCACCGAATATCCAAGCCCTGTGGCCACCGCCGCACCGCCGATCCCCATGCCGAAAACGGCAATGAATACATAGTCAAGCGCCATGTTCAGGACACCGCCCGTCACCGAGCAGATGAGAGAAAGCGATGCCATTTCCCCGGCAATCATGTAAAGCGTAAAGTTATTCATCAGCAGAATGGGAACCGTAAACAGCAGATAGCGGCTCAGATATTCCGTGCAATATGCTGCCACACCTGCAGAAAGATGCATTCCCGCAAAGAGCCGGTCCATAATCCGATAACCGAACGCACACATAGCCAGTCCTGCCAATACATTGATGACAATCAGGCATGTGAAATCTTCCCTGGCTTCCCCGCACTTTTGTTCTCCCATCTTTTTCATAATCACTGCGCTTCCGCCTGTGGCGAGCATCGTGGAAACCGCAGTGACAAGCTGAATGACCGGCGCTGTCAGATTGATCGCCGACAAGGCATCCGTTCCGATCAGATTCGACACAAACAGGCCGTCAACCATTGTATAAAAAGACATAAACACGGTCATCGCAATGGTTGGAACGGCAAACTTTAATATATTTGCCAGTGTCACCGGCTTCTGGTATGCATTTTGATTTTTCATTGTTTTCTCCTTTCGACCCGATTCGCTGTTCTGTATCAGGCATTATAAACCGTACAGTAACTGTACAGTCAAGTCAAATAACAAACAGGAGTACTCCCATGAAATCCAAAAACAAACGCCTGACGATCGGCCAATTTGCGGCCCTGCATGGCATTCATAAAAAAACATTGATGTGGTATGATGAGATCGGTCTGTTCCAGCCTGCCGCCATTGATCCCGATAACGGCTATCGCTGTTATGACTACCACCAAAGCCCAATACTGGAAACGATCCTGCTGCTGCGCGAACTCGATGTTTCCATCGGGGAAATCCGTGCCTTTATGCAAAACCGTTCGGCTGAAAACCTGAAAATTCTGCTGGAGCAAAAATCAGCCGATCTCGACAATCGTATAATGCATCTGCAGGCCGTCAGAAAAACGCTGCAAAGCCATCACCAGGATATGGTGACCTTACTGACAATGGACCTGTCGGAAATCAGCCTGGTCGAAAAAGAAGAACACTGTCTCGTAACGGTTGCCATCGATAAAAACACCACCTTTGAAGAAGAAGTGGAACTTATCACAGCCGAAACGGCCCGCTACCGGCTCGGACGCCTGCATGACGCCGCTTACGGTTCCATGATCTCCGTCAAAAGCCTGCAGCGCGGCAGCTTTGACGACTATTCCCGGCTTTTTATCGAAATTCCCTTTCTCAGTCAAAAAAACGGACTGCACAGGCAGCCCGCAGGTACCTATCTCCGCGCATTTCACAAAGGAGGCTGGGACGGAATCGCAGCGCGGTACCGGGAAATCCTCGATTACGCCCACGGACAGGGGCTTACATTGCATGGTTATTCCTATGAGAAAGGAATCAACGAAACGGTGATCGACCGCATCGCAGATTATATCGTACAGATCGAAATTCCCGTTCACAGATAATAATTTCCCATTGCTTCCGCAAAAAGGCGGAGATATAATACTGATAACGACATACGCAAATGAGGAGGAGGACAATGAAAACACAAATTCAGCACGTCATCACGGACAATCAGAAGCAGCGGGATAACCTGCCGCTGGGTATTCTCGGAGCGCTTCTCGGTGTTTTACTGGGAATCATTTTATGGGTTGTGATCGGACAAATCGGATTTATCGCCGGTATTGCGGGATATGCCATTGTATTTTGCAGTATGAAAGGATATGAGATACTCGGAAAAGGCTTATCCAAAAGGGGGATTGTTATTTGTGTCATCCTCTCTTTCCTGGCAGTTATTGTCGCCGAAGTGGCTTCGCTTGGCTTAACCGCCTTTGTGGAACTGGGCCCCGATGCAATTTATTACCTTCCCGAACTGCTGCAGGAACCAGAACTGGTCGGCATTATCGTAAAAGATCTGGCGGTCGGCTATGCACTTTCGATCTGGGCAAGCTATTCTTTTATCAAAAACATCTGGAAACAGGCCGGGCAGAAATCAGATCCATATTCCCCCGAAAATTTCTGATATATGCCGCCGCAGGCTGCAGTCCGTGATCGCCGGCAAATGGAAAATATTGATTCTATGGTATATCGCTTTTTATAAAGTCCAGCGTTTCGGGGAACTGATGCGCCGTCTGGAAGGCATCACACAATCCACACTGACAAAGCAGCTCCGGGAACTGGAAAGCGACGGTTTCCTGCACAGAGAAGTATACAGGGAAATCCCTCCCAAAGTAGAATACTCTCTGACCGCATTGGGGAAAAGCTTTGTCCCTGTCTTGCAAATGATGATAAAATGGAGCAAAGCCCGTCTCTGTCCGGACTATGAGAATCCTTACAGAAAGTCTCCGTATGACCGTATCCTGTAACATCAATCCGCCAAAAAGGAGTGTTATCATGACGAAAAGAAAGGCTGTTGTCAGTACCCGGGAATGCGTGGCCTGCGGATGCTGTGTCAAAGTCTGTCCCAGAAACGCAATTTCCGTCCCCCGGGGCATCTGCGCCGAAATCCGCGGCGATCTGTGCGTGGGATGCGGAAAATGTGTAAAAGAATGTCCTGCGAGTGTAATCACACTGGAGGTGACAGAATCATGAAAGAAAAAAAGAAATGGCATGACTATCTCTGGATATTTTCACTTACCTATCTGGTTCTGGGATTTTTCAATATCCTGTTTGCCTGGCTCGGACTTCTCTGCTTCTTTATTCCCTTAATCATAGCCATCGCAAAGGGAAACAAAGCTTACTGTAATCGATATTGCGGCAGAGGGCAGCTCTTTTCCCTGATCGGCGGCAGATTCGGTCTGTCCCGTAAAAAGGACATCCCGGGATGGATGAAATCCGTCTGCTTCCGATATGGATTTCTGTTGTTCTTTCTCACAATGTTTTTATTGATGTTGTGGAATACCGCTCTGGTATTCGCCGGTACGAGGAATCTCAGCACGGTTGTCACTCTGCTTTGGACTTTTAAGCTTCCCTGGCACTGGGCCTATCACGGTACCCTGTTTTCCGACGGCGTTGCTCAGTTTGCTTTCGGTTTTTACAGTGTTATGCTTACATCCACGGTACTGGGATTTCTCACCATGATCTTATGCAAACCGCGTTCCTGGTGTGTATATTGCCCCATGGGTACCATGACGCAGTTCATATGCAAAGCAAAGGCCAAAAAATAATTCGCATAAAAAACAGGAAAAGCGGGGAAACGGCGCCATGGTAAGGCCGTTTCCCCGCTTTTGACAAATGGCTGTGACCGCTCTCTGTTCCCGGTCCCATATTGTGTCAGATCAATTTTATAAAGAACAATTCCATCGGTTGTGCATACTTTGGAACATCAAAAATCAGTCCTCCGCAATCCTGATATCCCTGCTTTCGATAAAAGTGCTGTGCTGTCTCGTCCACCCGTGTAGATGTCAGCAGCATGCCATACCCCTGTTCTTTCATATCACTTTCCCAATACTTCAACAGATGCTTCCCGCAGCCCCGCCTTTGATATTCTCTGTCAATGATAAGCAGATTGCAGAAAGGTGTGTTGTCCCAAAACAAATTATACCGCAACAATCCGATCGACATTTCATTGTGCAGCACAACATAACCTCTTTTGGTTCGTACCTTATCACAAAATTCTGCTTCAGATAAATGTCGGTCCAGCCGAAACCAAAACGGCGCATCCGAATTATCAACATATCGAACTTCAAGCATACCCGGTTCTCCCTTGAGGCGGTTCTCTTTTCCAATCGGCATCCGTATCGCTAATATCCATATAACTGATTTTCTTCGTAAGAAAAACGCATGCCGTCCAAATCCGGCAAATAGTCCCCTGTACCCTGTACGACAAAATGATTATCGTCACTCCAAATAAACAATAGCTCTGTATTGGTACTTGTTTCCGTCACTCTCAATGTCTTTCCGTCAACAATCTGTGCCTGAGCCGTCAATACGCTTCTTTCTCCCTGATAATACACATCTACCGTGCGCTCACCCACATCCGTAATATCCTCAAAATTAACCCACGAACTTCCTGTGGAAAAGCAGATGCTTGTCCCGTCCGAAGCAATATACTCCTTTCCCTCAAATGTATAGTCATGCCTGTCCACGATTCGCTTATCATAAAAATAGTATTGGGAATCGCTCATCTCCTCGGATTCCGTCAGATACCCTTTGTAATACTTTACCAAAGCGGATGTTCCTGTCTGTTTGTTGGTCAATACCGCCTGACGGTCGCTGATAAATTCCAGCATAAACTCGTCATCTTCCAGCCTTGAAAACTCGTTATAGCTATAATACTGTGACATGATTTGATATGTCTTATCATTAAAAGTGTCTAAATCCTCCACGGAACTTATCAGCGTCATATAATAATGATGGCTTTTATCCATCATGTTCAGGCCGTCCGTAAACTCGACCCTGACATAATAATCGCCGTGATAACCATCATACACCATGAAATCGTTCCACTCGCCGTTCAGAGCATTCTGACTGTACCAATACTTTGCTTCTTCCGGCTCCATCAGCAAAAACGGAATCTCCCTGCTCACACTGTGGCTGTCCCCTGGCTGCCAGTTCGGATTGTCTTCCCGGAACGTGTAAGTAATGTCTGTACCGCTATGAAAGTCTATACGCTCGCCCCGTTCTGCGTCATCTCCGTCACTTTCTATAAAGTCGCCGACTGTCCTGTCGAAGTCCGATCCGTTATAACCATATTTGTATTTCGTATTGGCATCCAGTACGACTTCTGCTTCGTCCTTTATTACCCCGTACTGATTTTCCAGTCCGCCGAAAGCTTCGGGATTTTTGCTTGTATCTTTTTCCTTTATTACGGTAACAAACGGGGTAACAAGACCAAGAGAGTCGTAATTTGCCGTTAAGTACAGATAGTAGGTATCGCCCTCATAAGTTCCCTTATATGCTTTCCCGCCCGATTTGGCAATATATTCGATAATGTCTTCGGCTCCGGTAAGCTCCGGCATGACCCTGCGTGCCTCTTCTTCCTGTAACGCTCTCTCGATCCATTCCTCCCGGCCAATCGCGCTTTTATCTTCCTGCGCATGGGAATTGCCCTCGATACTTTCTGATGCATTGTCTTCTTTTTCGTCCCCGGACTGCCCCGAATCCGAATCTTCTGACGGTTCTGTCATTTCTTCGCTTTCTGCCGTCTCCACATCCTCAATGCCGTCTTCCGCCCCGGGCGCTTCCGTATTTTCCGAAATATTTTCTTCCTGCCGGCTTTCACTGTCTGTGTTGGTTACGGTTTCTTCCGGATAACTTCCGCAACTGCACAGAAGCAGAGACAGCAACAAGGCAGGTAGTATTTTCTTTTTCATAAATTATCACACTCACCTTGTTCAAATTATAGTTTCTCCAAAAGAACCGCTTTTTTCTGATTAAATTCTTCCTCCGTAAGAATGCCGCTTTCTTTCAGCGCCGCCAGTTTCTCAATCTGTTTTAATACATCTTCCCCGCCGGAAGCATTGTCGGAGTTATGATTTTCAGTCCCCTTAAACTGCTTCATAATTCCTTTTGTGCGCAGTAAGTCAAGCATCTCCTGGCACACTCTTGCCTGCCCCATAACGGTAATTCCCGTGAGCATCTCATTCCTGACAACATACTCGTCACCCGCTTCATCAATATATTTGATTTCCATTACATTTTTCTGCCGTAAATCACTGTTGTTATTACTGCTGCTCAACAGCATTTCCGTATTGCTGATTGTTCTTTCAACAATCTCCAGAGAGACAACGCTGTTATACGGAATCTCAAATCCGGTAAACCAGTCCTCACTCAGAGAATCCGGCAAAAAACTGAATCTTTCAGGCATAATGTCAAGCAATATGTAAGGTTTTTTCTTCTTATCAAGCTGGAAATCCGGATGACCGCCCTTATAAAGCACTTCATAACGAATCAGGCCGCCTTCCTGCGGAAGTTTCTTTTGTTTTGACTCCTCTATCTTTTCATTTACCAGGGTTTTCGTCTGGTCCAATCCCGTCTTGGCGGCTTCTGTAGCCTTTCCCGCTAACTCCTTTGCCTTTCCCAACGCCCCGATATAGATTCCTTTCCAAATAATGCCATTGTGAATGCTCCTCCTCATCTTATCTTTACCTGTTTCGCTCGTTCTTTTCCGCATTTGGACAAAGTATTTTTTCCGAGCTGCTCTTCTCCAAATACCTGTTCAGTATAACACGCCGCTGTCCATCATACAATATTGTACCTGAATCGTATGGATAAAAAAGAAAAGCACGCAGATAAATATATACGCATCGGGCTGAACATTGCTGATTCGGAAGCTTTCAGCTTTCCATGATTCATCACGTACACTTCATCGCACAGCAAAAACCAATTCCAACTTATTTTCATCTTCTTTATAGATTGAAGCATATAAAAATTCAACTTCCGTCAGGACCGCTTTCTTGCTTCCGTTTATTTTTCCACTGTTCAGATGCATTTCCAAAATCCTTTAATCTGCTCTCATGACAATACTGTCCCGCATTTTCCCCGCGTTTCCACTTTGCCAAGATAAGCAGTCATTTTCTTTCATCAGGCGCAGCAGCAACCTCTTTCCACCACCTTCAAAGTCTTAAGATTTAGAGCCCCGGCACACCCCTTCATGAAAATTTATCTCGCTGCGTCCTCTCGGCAAAGGCCGCAACCATAAACACAAATAAAGACCAAATCAATAAAACGAATGTTTTACTGATTTAGTCCTCAAGAGATACGCAAAAGGGAAGTAATCTCTCACTTCTCTTTCGACTTATATTCAGACTTTCCGCACTATTTCTTTGAATCCATTGGCTTATCTTCTATTTTCCTGCATTGTTTATCGCCGCCTGCGCGATACATCGCGGTCAGTGAGACACTGTATACCACTGTCATATGCGTTGTTATTTCATAATTATATTCTCGTAATTAGCGAATATTTTCCATGATAAAATTGGGACTTACAACAGACTTTTCCATCATTGTCCCTTTCTACAAACTCAGGACACGTTCTTGAAACTTTTCCTTACTTTCCATAATTTCATAAGGTTCATATTCCCCATAGGCACTGGGACGGCTAATCGTAACTAACTGCACACCGTTCTTTCCTATCTGTTTTTGTAACTTTTCGGTAAAATCTGCCAATGCTTTGCCATGTCTGGTTTTTACTGCAATGCACCCTTTTTTATCAAATTCTTTCGCTATGAGATAACACATAACCCAGCACCTCCTCAAACTGCTGCTCGCCACCGCACTGCACTGTCAGTCGTACCTTCTATCTGTTTGGAATGCCCAGACAATTCCTTTTATTGTCGATTACTGTTTCCATTGCAAGACCTGACTAAATTGTTTTTATGAGTACACCAGAAAATCCCGCCTTATATAAGACGGGATTCTCTGTTTAAATTATATACATCTCAACCTGAAATCGAAGTATAGATTACTTCCCCGCCTTATCGCATATCGCCGCCTGTGCAGCCGCCAGCTTCGCAATCGGCACACGGAACGGACTGCAGGACACATAATCCAAACCGATCTGGTGGCAGAATTCTACCGACGAAGGATCACCGCCGTGCTCACCGCAGATACCACAGTGAATGGAAGTATTCACTTCTTTGCCGGCCTTAATCGTCATTTCCATCAGTTTTCCGACACCGGAACGATCCAGTTTCGCAAACGGATCATTTTCGAAAATCTTTGCATCATAGTAAGATTCCAGGAATTTTCCGGCATCATCACGGGAGAATCCATATGTCATCTGTGTCAGGTCATTTGTTCCGAAGCAGAAGAATGCGGCATCCGCTGCGATCTCATCTGCCGTCAGGGCCGCTCTCGGAATCTCAATCATCGTTCCGACTTCGTATTTTAGCTCTGCACCTGCGGCTTTGATTTCCTGATCCGCCGTCTCCGTTACAATGTTTTTAACATACTTAAATTCCTTACTGTCACCGATCAGCGGAATCATAATTTCAGGAACCATATCCCAGTCGGGATGCTCTTTTTTCACATGAAGCGCAGCACGGATCACGGCTCTGGTCTGCATCCTTGCGATCTCCGGATAGGTGACAGCCAGACGGCATCCCCTGTGTCCGAGCATCGGATTGATCTCATGCAAAGATGCAATCATCGCTTTGATTTCATCCGCAGATTTTCCTTTGGCATCGGCAAGCTTCTGAATGTCTGCTTCCTCGGAAGGAACAAACTCGTGCAGCGGCGGATCCAGGAAACGAATCGTCACCGGATTGCCTTCCATTGCCTCATACAATTTTTCGAAATCACCCTGCTGCAACGGCAGAATTTTGGAAAGTGCTTCTTCCCGCTCCTCAACCGTATCGGAACAGATCATTTCACGAAATGCGTCAATCCTGTCACCCTCAAAGAACATATGCTCCGTACGGCACAGGCCGATACCTTCTGCCCCCAGTTCTCTCGCTTTCCCGGCATCGGCAGGTGTATCCGCATTGGTTCTTACCTTTAATGTTCTGTATTTGTCAGCCCATGCCATAATTCTTCCGAATTCGCCTGCGATGGTAGCGTCCACTGTCTTGATCGCGCCGTCGTATACATTGCCGGTTGTACCGTCGAAGGAAATCACATCCCCTTCATGATACTCTTTGCCTGCCAGCGTAAATTTCTTGTTTGCTTCATCCATATTGATGGCCGAGCAGCCGGAAACACAGCACGCGCCCATACCTCTTGCCACAACCGCAGCATGGCTTGTCATACCGCCTCTGACGGTCAATATGCCCTGCGCCGCTTTCATTCCTTCAATATCTTCCGGGGAAGTCTCCAGACGCACCAGCACCACTTTCTCGCCCTTAGATGCCCATGTTTTCGCGTCCTCCGCCGTAAATACGATCTTGCCGCATGCCGCCCCCGGCGCCGCTGCCAGCGCTTTTGCCACCGGCTCTGCCGCTTTCAGTGCCTCGGCGTCAAACTGCGGATGCAGCAGGGAATCCAGATTTCTCGGATCGATCATGGAGACTGCCTTTTCCTCCGAAATCATTCCCTCATCCACCAGATCACAGGCAATCTTCAAAGCCGCCCGTGCCGTCCGCTTGCCGCTGCGGGTCTGAAGCATATAGAGATGCTTGTCCTCAATCGTAAACTCCATATCCTGCATATCCCGGTAGTGATCTTCCAGTGTATTGCAGATACCTACGAACTGTTCGTATACTTCCGGCATGGCATCGGCCAGATGCGCGATCGGCTGCGGTGTGCGCACGCCTGCCACCACATCTTCGCCCTGTGCATTCAACAGGAATTCACCCATCAGTTTCTTTTCACCGGTTGCCGGGTTCCGCGTAAACGCAACACCCGTTCCCGAAGTCTCGCCCATGTTTCCGAAAGCCATCATCTGTACATTGACCGCTGTTCCCCAGGAATACGGAATATCATTGTCTCTGCGGTATATATTGGCACGGGGGTTGTCCCATGAGCGAAAAACTGCCTTGACTGCACCAAGAAGCTGCTCCTTGGGATCGGTCGGGAAATCCTGTCCGATTTTATCCTTATATTCCGCTTTGAACTGATTTGCCAGCGTTTTCAGATCTTCCGCTGTCAGATCCACATCCAGTGTAATTCCCTTTTCCTTCTTTAATTTATCAATGAGCTCTTCAAAATACTTTTTGCCCACTTCCATAACAACATCCGAATACATCTGAATAAATCTTCTGTAGCAATCCCATGCCCAACGGGGATTTCCCGATTTTGCGGCAAGCACTTCCACTACTTCTTCATTCAGACCCAAATTCAAAATGGTATCCATCATCCCCGGCATGGAGGCTCTTGCACCGGAACGCACGGAAACAAGCAGAGGATTCTCCTTATCGCCAAACTTCTTTCCTGTAATATCCTCCATTTTCGCAATATGTTCCATGATCTGGCCCATAATCTCATCATTGATCTGTCTGCCATCCTCATAATACTGTGTGCAGGCTTCCGTCGTTATCGTAAAACCCTGCGGCACGGGCAGATTCAGGTTTGTCATCTCTGCCAGATTTGCACCCTTTCCCCCCAGAAGATTGCGCATCCCTGCGTTCCCTTCCGTAAACAAATACACCCATTTTTTCATTCGATTATGCCCTCCATATCTTCTTATACTGATGCTTTTAGTATACCATTCATTTCCATAAATTCAAAGCTTTATTCCCTGTTTTCGCGCAAAAAGCCGACACATTTCATGCCGGCCCATTTCATGCTATCATTCAGTTCTTTTTTGTGTCAAGAAAAAATTCATATGCCTCTTTATCCGTAGCGCCCTTATGTACAACCATATTAACTGCCTGTGCCATTGCCACCGGATCATGACTCTGGAAAATGTTGCGGCCCATATCAACACCGCTTGCCCCTTTACTGATTACTTCGTATGCAAGTGTCAGCGCATCCTTTTCGGGAAGCTTCTTGCCGCCTGCCACTACGATCGGTACCGGGCATGCCGCCACTACCTCTTCGAAGTTCTCGCAGTTATAAGTCTTGATGATATTGGCACCGAGCTCTGCCAGAATTCTCGTCGCCAGTTTAAAGAAACGGTCTGTCCGTTCCATCTGCTTTCCAACCGCTACCACGCCCATTGTCGGAATGCTGTAACGCAGACCTGCATTGATCGTGCGGGACAGATTATCCAGACTGGAAAGCTGCCCGTCTGCGCCGATAAATGTCTGAACTGCCATACAATCCGCATTCATGCGAATCGCATCTTCAATATCAACTGCAACGACCTCATGAGAAAGATCGTCATTCAGCATAGAGGAACCGGAAGTCGTACGAAGTGCAACACCTTTGCGGCACTGCGGTGACACGCAGGTGCGCAACGCACCTCTTGTTCCCATCAGCACGTCCACATAAGGAACGAGCTGCGGAATCAGAATATCCAATCTCTCCAGGCCCGCTGTCGAACCCATAAAATATCCGTGGTCAAACGCAAACATCACTGTATTGCCGCTTTCCGGATTGAATATATTGGAAAGATGTTTTTTCATACCCCAGTCCAGATTGTTGGCGCCTTTCACATGAAAATCGCCCTGGTTCGCAAAAGGTTCGGATATTTTATAATCTTTTGCTACCTTTAATCCATCTACATCTGCCATTTTTTGTTTAGCCTCCTCTGTTTTCGCTTCCTGAACTCCCGGGCTGCGCCCTATATAGTCTTTCAAAGAACCGGGGCTGACTGCAAGCAGTCGCCCGGCTCTTTAAAATCCTATGCACTGCTTTGCTTTTAGAAGTTGTAATTATTTACGTTGGATTCGTCGAATACAACACGTTCCGGAAGAAGAACAACGCCGTTGTTGGTGTCAGCCGTTGTGTCGCCTTCTGTCAGGCAGTCGTTTGCCATAACTTCGCAGTCACCGATTCCCGGTACGGAAATTACGTCACCGACTTTTACTTCGTTGCCTGCTGCCATGTAAGCTGCAAGATAGCATCCCAATGCGCCCTGGATACCACAGTCCCAAAGACCCCATTCATAAAGAACGCCTGCGTCACAGTACTCTTTGATTGCCATAGGTGTAGCAAAACCTGTGATTGTCATATCGTCTTTTGTAATGCCCTTGTTCTGTGCTGCCTTTAACTGTCCGGGAAGCGCTGTGGAGTCATTGCAGATAATCAGGTCGATGTCCGGATAAGCATCCAGAATCGATGCGCCGATGGAAACTGCCTGCTCTGCGTCCTGATTGGAGTAATAGTTGTCAGCAACTTTTGTCCAGTTCGGATAATCTTTTGCGATAATCGCTTCGCCTGCTACCTGCCAGGAGTTCTGGTCCGTAACAGTTGCCTGAGAATAATGCCATACATATTTTACTTCATCTTTTTCCGGATCAACGCCGCGTTTTTTCAGAGCGTCAACGGACATGTCTACCAACATCTGTCCGAGAATTTCCGGTGTACCCTGAGATACCATCAGCGCACGTGCATCGGACTGTGCGTCGGAGTCCCATGTACATACGGCAAGGCCTGCTTCCTGTGCTTCCAGAAGCGCGTCTCTTACGCCTGCTGCGTCTACAGTGGAAATGCAGATTGCATCTGCGCCGCTTGCCACTGCCTGATTGATTACCTGTACCTGATCTGCAACGCCTGCTGTAGCGCTACCCTGATAATCTACGGTAATGCCCCAGTCAGCTGCATATTTCTGAGCGCCGTCATTTGCTGCCTCAAAGAATGCGTTGCCTGTTACCTTCGGGATAAATACAACGGTTTTTCCGGAAACATCAACGCCTGCCGCTGCAGCTTCCCCTTCCGCCGGAGCCGCTTCCTCTGCCGGAGCTGCTGCTTCCCCTTCCGCCGGAGCTTCCTCTGCCGGAGCTGCCGCTTCAGGCTCTGCTGCGGGAGCTGTTGTCTCTGCACCGCTTCCGCCACATGCTGTCAGTGAAAGTGCCATTGACAAAGCAAGTACGAGTGACATAACTTTTTTCATTTTCATTACTTTTTCCTCCTTTTTTCTCTATATTCAAAAGCTGATGCTTTGAATACCGCAAAATAAAATATTTCGCATGAATTTCTTTTCCCGTGGTCAACTGCCTTTTTGTAATTTTTTGAAAAATACGGCTGTCTCGGGTCTCGACACGATGGCGCGGCCGATTACCACAACAAGCAGCAGAACTCCCACCGGAATATCCAGATACTGGGTATTTACCTTAAAACAAAGCGGAAGGCCAAACCGCAGGATACCGATTACCAGAGAAGCCAGCGCCGTGCCGATCACGCTTCCCTTACCGCCGGTACTGAGCGTACCGCCCAGCACGACCGCCGTAATTATATTCAGTGTCAGATTCGCACCCAGATCACTCTTTGCCGTTCCCAGATACGACGTCAGCATAATGCCCGCGAGCGCAGCGCTGATCGCCGAGAGCACATAAGTGCTCAGAATAACCAGTCTTGTATTGATGCCGGAATACTCCGCCGCTTCCTGATTGATTCCCACCAGAAAAATGCTTCTTCCGTATTTGGTCTTATGTAACAGGATATATGCGATAACAACCAATACGGCAAACGCCAGCAGCTGGCTTGGAATCACATCAAACAGCTTAAATTTGGAAATCACCTTGAAGTCATCGGGGAAACCGCTGATTCCCTGATACGCCTCGGTCGCAGACAGATTCGATACCAGCAGGGCAAACCCCGCATAGAGGAAACTACCGCCAAGGGTGACGACCATCGCCTGCACACCGCAATAGGCGATAAAGAAACCGGAAAGGGCGCCGCAGACTGCCGACACGATTATGGCAAGCACGGCCGCCGTCCAGATATTCATTCCGCCGTCCTGCCAGCCCACACCGATAATAATCGATGTAAACCCGACGATCGACGCCGCCTGAATATCAATGCCTCCCGTTATCATGACAAAGGTTACAAACAATGCGATAAAGCAGATCGCAATAAAGTCATTGACACTGGCAAGGAGCACCCGCGGCATTAAAAACTTGGCATTTTTTGCACCGAATACAACAAACTCCAGAATCAGGATTCCCAACAGAAACATTTCCCAGTTTAAAAATGTCTTTTTTATCTTATTCATGCCTGCTCTCCCCCTTCCGTGCTCACGCTGCCGCCGGCCGTACCGGAAGCTCTTGCCCGCAGGCGTTCACGCCGGATGCGTTCTGCCGCATGCCGCTGCATCAGCGCGTCCAGAACGACAATCGTAATCAGCATAACACCGGTGATGGTGTTATCATAATCAGAAGAAAAGCCCATAAATACAAGGATACGGCTTACACTCGACATAATCACCGCGCCGATGGAAGCGCCGATCACGCTCCCCAGTCCGCCGGAGAGGCTGATACCGCCGATTACGCAGGCTGCAATGGCTTTCATCTCATAACCGTTCCCCGCAATCGCCGTGATAAAACCGATTCGGGATGCATACAAAATGCTGGCAACCGCTGCGAAAATGCCGCAGAGCACATAGGCACCGATCTTCGTCCACATTGTGGGAATCCCCACCAGAATCGCACCGTTTACATTATCTCCCACCGCAATAAAATACTTTCCCCTTTTCGTCCTCGTCAGCAATATATGAATTCCGATAACCGCCGCCAGTGCAACGGTATAAAATACGGTCAGATCCCCGATCAGCGGTTTGGAAGCAAATGCCGTAAAGGAAGCCGGCAGATTTTCCACCCACGCGCCGTCCGTATAGACATAAATCAGACCGCGCAGCACACCGTTGGTACCGAGTGTAAAGATCAGAGACGGAATATTCAGCACCGCCACACCCCATCCGTTAATCAGGCCGATAACGGCGCCGATCAAAATACCTACGGCAAAGCAAAACAGCCAGTTATGGCCGTCCCGCAGCAGCGACCCCACCACGGAAGCGGTAAATCCCAGATTGGCGCCGACGGAAACATCGATTTCCCCGATAAAAATAGCAAACGCCATCCCCACAGCCAGCAGCGTAAAGACAACACTGTCATTAAAACATGCCGCAATACTGGAAGGAGCCAGAAAATTAACATTGATGCATCCCACAATGGCAAACAAAACGATCAGAAACAGGAAACTGCTCGCTTCCCGGGCTTTTGTCAATTTCTTTATGTACTTCATGCCCCCACCTCTTTCTTCGTCTTAACATCAAATGCCGCCGCCATCAGATTGTCCTGATTGATGTCCCCTTTTTGGAACTCGGCATTGATCCGTCCCTGGAACACGGATACGACTCTGTCAGAAAGCTCTACAATTTCTTCCATATCGGAAGAAATCAAAAGCACAGACACGCCCTGTCTGCGGAGCTGATGAATGATCGTATACACGTCGCCGCGGGCTCCCGCGTCAATCCCGCGGGTCGGTTCATCGAGTATGACCACCTTGGGCGTCGTGGAAAGGCTGCGTCCGATTACGATCTTTTGCTGATTGCCGCCGGAAAGGCTTCCTGTCAGCTGCGACTGTCCGGTCACTTTTATCCGAAAATCATCGATATATTTCTGTGTCACTTCTCTTTCTTTTTTTCTGTTCAGCAGGAACTTGCCCATCACCTTCTCCGAGAGAAGCGCGGATGTCGTATTGACCGCCACGTCCGCAATCTTGAACAGACCGTGCAGATGCCGGTCTTCCGGCACATAGTTCAGACCGGCCTCCATCACCTTTTTTGTCGAAAGTCCCGTAATATCCCTGCCGTCGAGAATCACCTGCCCGCCGAGAACTTTGTCTCTGCCGAAGATCGTTGTCGCAAGCTCCGTGCGCCCGGCGCCCACAACACCGGCAACCCCCAGAATTTCTCCCGGATACAGCTCCAGGGAAATATCATTAAACCCATAGCCGCTGAAATTTTTAATCTCCAGCACCGGCTTTTGATTTTTATAGTCGATCGCATGGGCCGTTTCCTCTCCCGCTTCCTTTTCGCTTTCACTGTTTGCGGGAAGCAGACCACGGACAAGCGCTTCTTTCGTAAATTCGCTTACCTGACCGCTCAGGGTAATCACACCGTCACGCATGATGGCCACACTCGTGGAAATCTCGAAGACTTCCGTCAGACGGTGCGTGATATATATAATGCCGATCCCTTTGGATCGAAGGTCATTCACACACGCAAAAAGGCTTTCGGCTTCATCGAAAGTCAGTGCACTGGTCGGTTCATCCAGAATCAAAACCTGTGCCTGCCGCAGCAGACCGCGGAGAATCTCCACAAGCTGCTGTTCCGCAATCGAAAGGCTGCTGGCCTTGCGGTTTAAATCCATCTTCCAGCCGACCTCTTCCATCTGCGCCACAAGCCGTTTGTGCAGCTCTGCCGGTTTTTCGTCAAAACCGATGATAATATTTTCTTCCACGGTCATATTGGGAAACAACATCGGTTCCTGCGGCACCATATAGATGCCTTTTGCAAGCGCGATAGACGGTTTGCTCAAATGCACCTGTTCTCCCCGTATGGAAATGGAACCTTCGTCCGGCTGATAAATTCCCATGATAATCTTCATCAATGTGCTCTTACCGGCTCCGTTCCCACCAATCAGAGAGAGCACTTCGCCCTCTGCCAGTTCCATATTAATTCCTTTTAATACCTGATTCAGGCCGAATGCTTTATGTATATTCTGAATGGACAGCAGTACGTTTCTCTCTTGTTGCATGCCAGCTGTTTGCATTTCCTATCCCCCATTCCAACTCAAAACATTTGTGTACATCATGATATTTTGTTTTATAAAACCATGATACGGTTTAATCCCGTATTTGTCAATACCCAAAACCCCTTTTCGACAAAAATATTCCCCTGCGCGAAGAATATTTGTATACTTTTTCCAATGCTTTTTCTGTATTTTTTCCTTAATTATAGAATATGCGAAACCCCGCTTATATTTTTTCAGATACACATTGACTTTTTCCGGCCCGGTTGGTATACTGTTTTTAGCATACATTTGATTGGTATTAAAACTTTTGTTTCACTTATCGGGCTTTGCCCGTAAAATACCTTATTTACAGGGGCACAGGATGGCTATGTACGACGCGGCATCGGATTTCGAAGAAAATTTAATGATTAAAATCGCCTGGTATTATTATATGGAAAATCTGACGCAGCAGGCCATAGCGGATCAGCTGGGTATTTCCCGCATGCGGGTTATCAAACTGCTGGAGAAGGCCCGCCAGACCGGTGTGGTGCAGTTCCGCATTTCGTCTTCTTTTGACAAGCGGCACGAGATGGAAACCAGGCTGATGGAAACCTATCATCTGAAAGACTGTTATATCGTCCCGACCAATCCAAATGCGGCCGGTGTCAACGATACGATAGCAAAAGCGGCTTCCATCTATATCTCCAACCATATCACCGACAACTGTTATATCAATTTCGGCTATGGCGATACGTCCTCCCGGACCATCGAATATCTCGCCAAAAATCTGGAAACCTCCGTTTCCTTTGTTTCTCTGACCGGCGGCGTCGGATATTATCTGCCCAACTCGGAGTCCAATATTTTCAATGCGAAGCTCTATCTGATTCCCGCACCGCTTATTATGTCTTCCCGGGAAATGGCCGAAGCCATCCGCAACGAAAGCTCCGTCAGCGAAGTTTCGAGTATGATACGCCTTGCCAGCATGACGATAGTCGGAATCGGCGCCATGGACAACAGCGCCACCATATTAAAATCTTCCATACTGGGTCACAATGACTTCCTTCTTTTAAATATGAAGGGAGCCGTGGGCGATGTGATCTGCCATTTTATTGATAAGGACGGCAATCTGGTGGACACCGATATTGATTCCCGGCTTGTCAGCGTACCGCTGGATACGCTGAACGAACTGGAAAACGTGATCGGTGTAGCCGCCGGAAAACATAAAGTCTCTGCCATAACAGCCGCTTTAAAGGGCGGGTATCTGGATATTCTGATTACCGACGAGAGCACCGCGGCGCTGTTGTATCAGGACTGACCAATTCTTTTACAGGAGGTAATATAATGGGAAACTATTTAATGGCACTGGATGCCGGAACGGGTAGTGTACGCGCCGTACTCTTTGATCTGGACGGAAATCAGCTCGGTGTCTCCCAGCAGGAATGGGAACACAAAGAAGATCCCCGTTTCCCCGGCTCCATGGACTTTGACTGGACACATAACTGGGAACTGGCAAGCGGCTGCATCCGGGATGTCCTCGCAGATACCGGAATCGACGCCTCGGAAATCGCTGCCGTTTCCACGACCTGTATGCGCGAAGGTATCTTGCTCTATGATAAAGATTATCATGAAATCTGGGCCTGCGCCAATGTAGACGCGCGTTCCGATGACGAAGTTATCGAGCTGATTCAAAAATCGCCCGAACTGGAACGGGAAATCTATAAAGTATCCGGCCAGACCTACGCGCTGGGCGCTCTGCCCCGCATCTTATGGGTGAAAAACAAAATGCCGGAGATCTATGAAAAAACCGCCTATGTGGGTATGTTCAACGACTGGCTGATCTTAAAACTCACCGGCGTAATGTCCATCGAACCAAGCAACGGCTCAACCACCGGCATTTTCGATCTCGCAACCCGCGACTGGGATACTTCCATTATGGAAAAATGCGGATTGAAAACCGGTATTTTCCCGAAAGTATATGAAAGCGGACAGATCGTTGCCAATGTCAGCGAAGAAGCCGCTGCACTGACCGGTCTCGCAGCTGGGACCCCCGTTGTGGCCGGCGGCGGCGATGCACAGCTCGGATGCATCGGTGTGGGCCTGGTGAATCCCGGACAGGGCGCCGTGTTCGGCGGCAGTTTCTGGCAGTTTGAATACAATACGCCGGTAGCCAAAACCGACGACGACTGCCGCGTGCGCGTAAACTGTCACGCGCTGCCCGATCTCTGGCAGTATGAAGCGCTGGCATTTTATCCCGGTTTGATTATGCGCTGGTACCGGGATGCCTTCTGTCAGCCCGAAAAGAAACTGGCTGAGGAAACCGGGCGGGATACCTACGATCTGATGAACGAAAAGGCGGAAAAAATTCCCGCGGGATGTTACGGTATGTTCTGTGCTTTCTCGGATGTTATGAATTATATATCCTGGAAGCATGCCGCTCCCACATTTACCAACTTTGCGCTGGATCCGGAAAAATATAACCGTTATACTTTCTATCGTGCCATTATGGAAAATTCAGCCATGGTAACAAAGGGCAATATCGAGCTGGTGACATCCGTAACCGGCAAAGCGCCCACAGAGATTATTTTTGCCTCCGGCGCTTCCAAAAGCCCGCTTTGGTGCCAGATTGTGTCGGATGTATTGAATATTCCGGTGCATGTACCCAAGGTGAAAGAGGCAACCGCTCTCGGCGCCGCGATTCTGGCAGGCAAAGGAGTCGGCATATACGACGACGTAGCCGAAACGGTGAAAAAGGTTGTCAAGATCGAACACACCTATTATCCCAATGCGGAAAATGCAGCAGTCTATGTCGGACTTTATGACAACTGGCGCATCGTATACGCGGCGCAGCTGAAACTTGCCGATCAGAAACTTACCAGAAATATGTGGTCCGCACCCGGCGTATAACAATATTACGATACCAATTATAATAAGGAGGATACAACATGTTTATTATTGATGAAAAAGAGAAGGAGTACCGTTTTGGTGACAGCGGTCCCAAATATCTGATGAAGGGTCCCCGCTCCAACTTTGCCATCGTACAGTTTCAGGCAGGCCAGGACTTCAAAGCACACTATCACAATATAATGGAAGAAAACTTTTATATTCTGGAAGGCAAGGTGGACATTGAGGTAGACGGTACCGTACATACCTTAACCCAGGGACAACTGATTCATATCGAGCCGAAAGAAGTGCATTATGTTATCAACCGCTATGATGCGCCGGTCAGAATGGTTTCCACACTGGCACCCTTCCAGGAAGTTGACAAAGTCGAGGTTGATTAAGTCTTATGCAGCAGATAATTTCCGTACTGGAAATGGTGCTTCCGGTGCTGATTATGATATTCCTTGGATACCTGTGCCGCACAAAAGGCCTGGTATCCAAGGAAGGTCTGTCCGGCATCAAAGGTGTCATATCCAATATCACACTGCCGGTTGTCTTGTTTCAGGCATTTTATACAACCAGCTATTCCGCCAAAAGCCTGCTGTCGTTTGCCATCGTGTTTACAAGCTGCTGTCTGGCGCTCGCCGCGGGGCATTTTCTGAACCGCTTTGTCGCGAATTCCAAACTGATGCCGTATCTCTTATCCGGTTTCGAAGTCGGAATGCTCGGTTATGCCCTTTTCGGGCTGCTGGCCGGAACCGACAATCTCTCCTATATGGCAACGGTCGATCTGGGGCAGGTAATCTTTGTCTATACAATCTATCTGACACTGTTGAAAAACGCTGCCGGACAGAAAACCAATGCCAAAGGAATCTTTTTCGGCATGCTGAAAAACCCTGCTTTTCAGGGCGTTGCGGTCGGTATCATCACAGGCGTCACCGGACTCGGCAGTCTGATCGACGGCTCTGCCGCCGGCGGCATTTTCCGCGAGACGATTCAGATGATTACGCTGCCGACATCCGGTATGATACTGATAATCGTAGGTTATGAACTGTCCGTGAAAAAGGAGCTGATCGGGCCGGTCGTAAAGACAATCGCACTGCGTATTCTCGTGATGGGATTGCTTCTCTGCCTTTCCGCCCTTGTTATGTTCAGCATTGTGCCATTTGACAAAAACCTGTTTACGGCAATGATCCTGTTATTCTCACTGCCGGCGCCTTTCATCATACCGCTGTACGCGGACGTGGATGCCGAAGGTGTCTATATTTCCACAACCCTGTCCATGAACACGCTTGTGACGATTCTGATCTTTATCGGGTTGTCCGTTTACACACTGTCATAGCATACCCGGACAGACCAAAAAGCGCTTCGGAGATTTTCGTTCTCCAAAGCGCTTTATCTTTTTCATTTATGATTGCTTTTCATCATCAGGCACCATCAGCACAATCGCCTCCGGCCTGTTTTCGATCGTAACGGTTTTATGATTTCCGCCAAACTCTCCGTCCAGCGTCCATGCGGTTTCTTCTCCGGCCTCCAGTACAATCCGGTCGGTCTTCCCGCAGATAATGCACTCGGATTCCATGCTCTCGGCCATCAGCGAAATCACAATCTGATTCAGTTCCAGCGCATTTTTCGGTTTGCGGATCAGCATTACCTCAAACAATCCGTCATTCAGCTCGACATATTTACCGGTAATTTTCTTAAAACCGCCTACCGAAGAAGAATTGGTAATCATACCAAACAAAAACTCATCTTCGATTTCCGTTCCATTATAAACCGCCCGCATCCGGTATGTGCGCAAACCGGAAAGCCGTTTTACCCCTTCAAGAATGTAAGCCATATGACCAAGCACATTTTTAAAACTCTGCGGTGTCTCATAGGAAACATCGGTAAAAATGCCGAATGCCGCAATATACACAAACGTGTCCTGATTGAAAGCTCCCACATCACACGCGAATTTTCTGCCGTTTACGGCAATTCGCGCCGCCTCCGCCATATTTTTCGGAAGCCCCAGACTGATACCGAAATCATTTGTGCTGCCTGCAGGAATATAACCAACCGGGACATTTCTCCCACTTTCGATAATACCGGTGACTACTTCATCCAGTGTACCGTCTCCGCCGCTGCATACGATCAGATCGTAACCGCCGCCCCGTTCCCGGGTACACTGCACCGCATCCCCTGTCTGCCTCGTCGGATATACGGTTACTTCATATCCATTGCCCGCAAATACCTCTATAACGTCCGGCAGTTCCGCGCGTATTTTCCCCTTTCCTGCATAAGGGTTATAGATAAAAAGCAATTTTCCTGTCATGTACGTTATGAAGCCTCTCCCAGCAGAAACTTTTCCACATCCACAATCGCAGTTTCCTCGTCCGTGCCTTCACAGACAACCGAAACTTCTTCCCCATTGTTAAGCCCCAGATTCATCATTCCCATGATACTCTTGGCATTGACACGTTTGTCGCTCGTTTCCAGATAGACGGTGCTTTCAAACTGGCTTGCAACCTGCACCAGAAGCGCTACGGGTCTGGCTTCCAGTCCGTTTGACAAACGAATCTTAACAGATTTTTTAATCATAACTTCTCCTCCTTAGACACCGCGAATCCTGTCTGCAATCTCACTTAACTTACGCAGTCTGTGATTGATACCGGATTTTCCAACCGGCGGATTCAGGTATTGTCCCAACTCTTTTAACGTTGCATCCGGATACTCCAGCCTTATTAATGCTGCCTCTCTTAGCCCTTCCTGTAAACTGTCCAGCCCTTCTCTTTCCTGAATCAGCTTGATGTCTTTCACCTGTTTGGAGGAAGCGTTCACCGTTTTGGTAATGTTTGCAGTCTCACAATTAACCCTCCGATTAATGGAGTTGCGCATTTCCTTGACGATGCGCAGGTTTTCCAGATTCATCAGACTTACATGTGCCCCCATGACATTCAGCAGGTCCACAATACCGGTTCCTTCTTTTAAATACACAACGTAATGATTTTTCCGAATGATTATTCTGGCCTCTATCCCAAAATCCCGGATAATTTCCTGCATCTGCACCGCCTGTCCTTCCGTACTGCATACAAATTCAAGATGATAACTCTTTTCCGGATCACTCATAGAGCCAATGACAAGGTAAGCACCCCGCAGAAATGCACGCCTGCAACAGGCGTTTTTAATCAGCAGAGGATTCACAATATCTGTCTTCCCGCTTTGTTCCCCCGGCAGAGACAGCTTTAATGCGGCGAGCAGTGTCTTCACCTGCTCATCCTCCCGTATTTTCAAAGAATATGGACCTTTATCTGCAACACCCGTACCTATATTAAATGATTTCTGTAACAATGTAAAGCATTTTCTGATAACCTTTTCATTTTCCGACTGTATGGAAAGGCTGGCATGTCCCCCGCTGCTCTGTTCTATTCTGCCGCTGCAGCAGACCATTGCCGCCAGTTCCGCAATCTGGCAATGTCTGGAAGAACTGATATTCTGTTCCAGTTCTTCTTTTACTTCACCGGAAAAAGACATGATTCTATCCACTCCTAAATTCCGTTTTTGACATCCCTGTGCTGGATCGTCAGGCCATAGTTCCCCTGATCCTTCAGCCGCAAATACAGCTCATTGGCAAGCGTAACGCTTCGATGCTTGCCGCCTGTACATCCGATACCGATTATCAGCTGGTATTTCCCCTCTTTGACATAGTTCGGAATCAAAAACAATAACATATCCGACAGTTTTTCTAAAAACTGCGCCGATTCCGGGAACCCCATCACATAATCCCGGACCGGCCGTTCGTTGCCTGTCTGTCGTTTCAGATCATCGATATAGAAGGGATTGGGCAAAAACCGGACGTCAAATATCAGATCCGCATCCGAAGGAATCCCGTTTTTAAAGCCGAAGGACATGACCGTTACCATAAGACTATTATATTCTTCATTCCTCACAAAAATACGGTCAAGTTCCTCCTTCAATACCCGCGTCAGCAGATTGGACGTATCAATCACATAATCGGCTTTTTTCTTCATGGATTCCAGGACTCTGCGTTCCCGCCGAATCCCGTCCTCCACCCGGCCGCCCTCGTATGACGACAGCGGATGCATGCGCCGGCTCTCCTTATAGCGCCGGATCAAAACCGCATCGCTCGCCTCCATAAACAGAATTTCAAACTGGAACCCATTCCGTTCGAGATTTTCAAAGCTTCGCCCCACATCGCTGAAAGACTGGTCGGTCCGCACATCCAGTCCGATCGCCACCTTGGAAATCTCCTTATTCGGCATGGCGATCAGTTCCACAAACTTTTCCAACAGCGGAATCGGCAGATTATCCACACAGAAAAAGCCGGCATCTTCCAGCATTTTCAGAGCAGTCTGCTTTCCGGCGCCGCTCATCCCCGTAACAATGACAAATCTCATCCTGTCCTCCCACAGCACATTGCGATCAGAAATCCCCTAATTTCACAATCTCCGGTTCCAGCGTCACCCGGAACCGCTCTTTCACCCGTTCCCTTACTTCGTCCATCAGTTCGGCAATGTCCTCCGATGTGGCATTTCCCGTATTGACGATAAAACCACAGTGTTTCTCCGACACCTGCGCACCCCCTACGCGGCATCCCCGAAGTCCGCTGTCCATAATCAGTTTGCCGGCATAATAGCCCTCCGGGCGTTTGAAAACACTCCCCGCGCTCGGATATTCCAGCGGTTGTTTTGCTTTGCGTCTGGCCGTAAAATCTTCCATGCGGGCGCATATTTCTTCCCGGTCGCCCTTATGCAACCGGAGTTCCGCCTCCAGTACCGCAAACGAGCGGTTTTTAATGACGCTGGTACGATACCCGAATTCCATGGTATCGCGAGTCAGTTCCATAATTTCTCCGCTCTCGTTCATAACCGTCACATTGTCCACAATCTGGCTCATCTCGCCGTCAAATGCACCCGCATTCATAACAATGCCGCCGCCGATGCTCCCCGGTATCCCGGCCGCAAATTCCATGCCGGTCAGGCCTTCTTCCATCGCCCGTTTCGCCGTCTGGGAGAGCAGCGCTCCCGCCTGCACATAAATCCGCTCGCCGTCCACATGGATCCGGCTCATTTTCGGCCCGAATTTAATGACAACCCCGTCATATCCCTTGTCGCTGACAAGCAGATTCGTACCGTTTCCCAACAGGAAATAATCATTTCCTGTCACATACAAATAGTTCAGAAGTTTGCCGAGCTGCTGTGCATTGTCGATCATAATCATACAGTCGACTTCCCCGCCGGTGCGGAAACTCGTATGATTCCGCATCGGCTCTCTGAATCTGATATTTTCAACTGGCACAATAGATGCCACATACTCTTTCATTGCCTGATTCAATGTTTTCTCACCTGCATTATACCTTATTATAAGAGTTATGCCGTCCCTGCGTCATTTATTCAAGGATCAGCTTGGCGGCCCCGCATATGCCTGCGTCATTGCCAAGTGTGGCAAGTTTGAACTTCGCATCGCGGCTGCCGTGAAATACATATTTTTTGTAGTTTTCTTCGATAAATTGAAAAAGAATCTCACCCGCTTTCGACACGCCGCCGCCGATTACAAACGCCTCCGGGTTTACAACGCCCGCTATGGCCGCCAGCCCCTTCCCGAGATATTCTCCAAAGCTTTCCGCGATCTTGACTGCCACGGCGTCTCCGTCCTTCACCGCGTCAAACACTGCTTTTGCCGAAATCTCGCCCTGCCGCAGCACGGAATCTTCCGTCGTCTCCCGCAGAACGCGGTTCGCCAGCCTGACAACGCCGGTGGCGGAAGCATACTGCTCCAGACAGCCAAGGTTACCACAGTTACACGGTGTTTCCTCGTTGTCCTCAATGTGGATATGCCCGATCTCACCGCCGGCTCCCGTTGCACCGTTCAAAATCTCACCATTGATAATAATGCCGCCGCCGACGCCGGTTCCCAGCGTGACAAGCACCAGATTCCGATACCCCTGTCCGCCGCCTTTCCACATCTCGCCGAGCGCCGCCACATTCGCATCATTCCCGGCCCGTACAGGCAGTCCGCAGAGTTCTTCCAGCGTTTCTTTCAGGCTGAATACGCCCCACCCCAGATTGACCGCTTCATACACCATGCCGTCCTTGTCGATCGGACCGGGTGCACCGACGCCCACACCGACCACTTCGAGTTTGTCGATCCCCCGTTCTTCCTGTTTCTCCGCCAGAGCCTGCGCAATATCTGGCAGGATCGCTTCACCGTTATGCGCCGTGCGCGTCGGAATTTCCCACTTCTCGAGAATATTTCCCTCCACATCAAACAGACCAATCTTCACCGAAGTACCGCCCACATCAACGCCAAAACAATATTTCTTCATATGCCGCCCTCCCGTTTTTCTTACATTTATTCTTCTTCCGCTTCCTCCCGTTTCTTTGCCAGCGAGTTTTGTACTCTTGTATACAATTCCTGCGCCGCATTGTAACCCATCTTTTTCTGACGGTGATTGATTGCGGCCGACTCACAGATCAGTGCCAGATTCCGGCCCGGCCGAATCGGAATATTATGATATACGATCTTATTTCCAAGATATTCCGTATATTCCTCTTCCAGTCCGAGTCTGTCGTATTCTTTGTCCTTATCCCACTCCTCCAGTTTGATAACCAGATCCACGGACTGGGTATCAATAACCGAAGACACACCGAACAGCGCTTTCACATCCACGATGCCGATACCGCGCAGCTCGATAAAATGCTTTGTAATATCCGGTGCGGAACCCACCAGCGTATCGTCGCTGACCTTGCGCAGCTCTACAACATCATCGGTGACAAGACGATGTCCACGTTTAATCAGCTCCAGCGCCGCCTCCGATTTGCCGATACCGCTCTCACCCGTAATCAGCACACCTTCGCCGTATACGTCCACCAGAACACCGTGTACGGAAATGCACGGCGCCAGTTTGACATTGAGCCAGCGGATAATCTCCGCCATAAATACAGAAGTGCCTTTCTGCGTCATCAGCAGCGGCACATGGTTTTCAATCGCAAGCTGCTTGAAATATTCGTCCGGCTGCAATTCCCGGCAAAAGATAATCGCCGGAATATCATGGGAAAGCAATTTTGTATAAATTTCCGTTTTTTCTTCCTGACTCATCCCCTGCATATAGGTATATTCCACAAATCCGATCACCTGCAGGCGGGTTGCTTCAAAATGTTCAAAATAACCGGTCAACTGTATCCCGGGCCTGTTAATATCCGGCTGGATAATCTTGATTCCCTTCAGCTCAATCTCCGGCGTCAGATTTTCCAGTTTCATTTTTTCGATCACTCTTGATAACTTTACAACAGCCATACGCTTTCCTCTATCCTTCCTCATATTCGGGCATTGCCTACTTTTTAGTGTATCATAAACCGAAATTCTTAGCAATTTTTCTCATGGAAAAATTTGTAGATTTCCGCCGCACAGCGCGGACTGATCTCAGGCAGACCGGCAAGTGTTTCCGCACTGGCATTGCGAATCTCTTCCAGCGAACCGAAATGCCGCATCAATGCCTTTCTCCGTGCCGGTCCCACTCCCGGTATGTCGTCCAGCACACTTTTTACCTGGCTTTTACTCCGCAGTGAGCGATGATACTCGATCGCGAAGCGGTGTGCTTCGTCCTGAATCCGTGTGATTAGTTTAAAGCCTTCCGAATGATGATCGATGGGAATTTCTTCATTATTATAATATAGTCCCCGCGTCCGGTGATTGTCATCCTTTACCATACCGCAGACCGGTATCGCAAGCCGGAGCTCATCCAGTACCTGCAGTGCAATATTCACCTGCCCCCGGCCGCCGTCCATCAGGAGCAGGTCGGGGAATTTGGTAAAGCTGCCCGGTTCTTCCTCCATCTCCTTTTCCGATCGCTCTGCTTTTTCTTCTATGCCATGCAGAAAGCGCCGCTCCAGCACTTCTTTCATACAGGCATAGTCGTCCGGGCCGCTGACAGAACGAATCTTAAACTTGCGGTAATCGCTGCGCTTCGCTTTCCCCTTCTCGAAAACAACCATCGACCCCACATTCTCAAACCCGCTGATATTGGAAATGTCGAAAGCCTCCATACGGTTGACTCCCGAAAGTCCGAGCAGAGAGGCGATCTCCTTCGCCGCACCGATCGTACGGCCTTCCTCCCGCCGGATCCGCTCTCTGTCCTGGCTCAGCACGAGCGCGGCGTTCTGCGCCGCCAGTTCCACCAGCTTTTCTTTGGCGCCGATCTTCGGCACTTTCAGATGTACCCGGCCCCCTTTTCTGCCCGACAGCCAAGTCTCGATAATCTGCCGCTCTGCAATCTCCTCCTGCAGCATCAGTTCCCGGGGAATAAACGGCGTGCCGGAATAAAACTGTTTGACAAAGCTCTGCAGAATCCCGGCTTTCGTATCATCCTCCACATGTGTCATGTAGAAATGTTCCCGCCCGATCAGCCTGCCGCCCCGGACAAAAAACACCTGCACGACCGCATCTCTGCCGTCCTTTGCCAATGCGATAATATCTCTGTCCTCTCCCTCACTGTCGGTAATTTTCTGCTTTTGTGCGATCGAGCGCACACTCTGCAGCAGTTCCCGATAGGAAATGGCCTCTTCAAATTCCATATTTTCCGCCGCTTCGGACATTTTCGTTTCCAGTTCTTTTAAAACAGGCGCATAATTGCCGTTCAGGAAATCAAGCGCGCGCCCAAGCTGTTCTTCATAGGTTTCTTTTGTAATATTGCCCTGGCAGGGCGCCATACAGCGGCCGATATGGTAGTTCAGGCAGGGTCGGTCTGCTCCCATATCCCGGGGAAATTTTTTTTGGCACGTGCGCAGCCGATAGAGTTTATTAATCAATTCAATCGAATCTTTTACGGCGGCAGCACTCGTATACGGTCCGAAATACCGCGATTTGTCTTTCTTCATTTCGCGCGAAAACAGCACCCGTGGGTATTCTTCCCCGAGCGTCACTTTAATATAAGGATACGTCTTATCATCTTTCAGCAGTGTATTATATTTCGGACTGTGCTCTTTAATCAGATTGTTTTCCAGCACAAGCGCTTCCAGCTCCGAGTCGGTGACAATATATTCAAAGTGATCGATCATGCTGACCATCTTATCGATCTGCGGCCCCCTCCCGATGTTGGGCCGGAAATACGAGCGGACCCGATTGTGGAGGTTGACCGCTTTTCCCACATAGAGAATGGTATCCCTGACATCATGCATAATATAAACCCCCGGCTGTCGGGGGAGCTTTTTTAATTCTTCTTCAATTACAAACATAGGCGTGATTTCCACTCAGAAAGGACACTCGCGGTATTGCTGCCGGCAAGTGTCCTTTCCTAACTTTCGTTACTCTTTATCATCCGGTAATTTCGGGCAGCCGCTGTACCTCCCGCTGTCGGAAGGATTCGCAGAATCTTTTTGCGGCGTATCGTCCGGCGGCACGTCATTTCTCTGCTGCCGGTTGTCCGCCGACGGCATTGCGTTGCGCGGATACCAGCCGTCGGGCGGGTTCGGAACATCCTGCACAATAATGCGGCGGCGCTCCGGCGGCTGTCCCGGATGCTGCGGCGGCCGGCCGGCCGGATTGCCCGGCACGGGATACCCCGGTGCGGGATAGCCCGGTCCCGGTGCGCCTGCGGCGGGATTTCCCGGTGTG
>CAJUCC010000083.1 GCA_910585205.1 uncultured Lachnospiraceae bacterium | reverse complement strand
GTATCGAGTTAGGAGGTCAAGATGCATGAAGATAACAGACGTACGAGTTCGTAAAATTACGAAAGAAGGGAAAATGAAAGCGATCGTATCGATAACGATCGACAATGAATTCGTAGTTCATGACATCAAGGTGATTGAAGGTGAGAAAGGGCTTTTTATTGCGATGCCAAGCAAAAAAGCCACGGATGGGGAATATCGCGATATTGCGCATCCTATCAATTCAGAGACTAGAGAGGGCATACAGAAGATTATTTTGGAACGTTACGAGCAGGCATTGTCGGAACCGGATAATGCAGAATAAAAGAAAAGGTGCAGACACCAGAGAAAAGGAGTTGTCTTTTGACAACTCCTTTGTTATGCTGTAAAACGGAAAGGAGATGATACGATGTATCTGATCGCAGGCCTGGGAAATCCGGGCAGGGCATATGAAAATACAAGACATAATACGGGGTTTTCCGTCATAGACGTTATAGCAGAGAAAAACGGGATTTCTGTTCTGGAACGAAAGCATAAGGCGCTGATCGGCAAAGGGATGATTGCGGGACAAAAGGTGATCCTGGCAAAACCGCAGACTTATATGAACCTGAGCGGGGAAAGCCTGCGGGAGATCGTGGATTATTATAAAATAGATGAAAAACAGGAAATGATTGTGATCTATGACGATGTGAGCATGGATGTGGGACAGCTTCGCATTCGGAAAAAGGGCAGTGCGGGCGGACACAACGGCATCAAAAATATTATTTCGCATCTGGGGCATGATATATTCCCGCGGATCAAAGTCGGTGTGGGAGAAAAACCGGGCGGTTATGACCTGGCCGATTATGTGCTCGGGCACTTTACCGACTGTGAGCGCAGGAAAATCGGGGAAAGCGCCCTGGCGGCGGAAGAAGCGGTGCAATTGCTGGTACAGGGGGAGACGGATGCAGCCATGAACGCGTATAATAAAAAGCGTGCCGCAGGAGGAAATGATGAGAGTACTGACAAAGCCCTTTGAAGAAATGGGGGAATTTGCCGAAATCCGCAGTATGCTGCGGAAGGCATCCGTATCCCTGACCGGGTGTGTGGATTCCCAGAAAATGCATATGGTATATGGGCTGAGCAGCGGTTTTCGGAATAAAATAATCGTTACATTCAGCGATTTGCGAGCCAGAGAAATTTACGAAGACTATCGGTTTTATGACAGGAACACGGTGCTTTATCCGGCGAAAGACCTGATTTTTTATCAGGCGGATGTGCACGGGAACCGCCTGACCATGGAACGGATGAAGGCGCTGCGCAGAATTCTGGAGGGACTTCCGGTTACGGTTGTGACAACCTTTGACAGTCTGATGACGTATCAGGCGCCGCTGGAAACGCTGAAAAAGGGGATCGTGTCGATCCGCAGGGGAAAAAGCCTGTCCTGGAAGGAAACGGCAGGTATCCTGACGGCGACCGGTTACGATAAAGTGTATCAGGTAGAGACGCCGGGACAGTTTGCGGTGCGCGGCGGCATTATCGATATTTTTGATCTGACGGAAGAAAATCCGTACCGGATTGAACTCTGGGGCGATGAAGTGGAATCGGTCCGGAGTTTTGACGTGCGCAGCCAGCGGTCGATCGAAAATCTGGAGAGCGTGGAAATCTATCCCGCAACGGAGCTGGTACTGTTCGAAGAAGAACTGCGCAAAGGCATTGCGGCCATTGAAAAGGACGGCATGCAGACAGAAAAGGCATTGCGGGAGCAGTTCCGCACACAGGAGGCGCACCGCATCGAAACACAGGTGGCGGAACTGAAGGAGCAGATACTGGAATATCGCTCTCTGCTGAACGTGGAGAGCTATCTGCGGTATTTTTATCAGGAGGCCACGGGGTTTGCCGATTTTTTCGAACCGTCTTCCACGCTGTTTGTTCTGGATGAGCCGGCCAGACTGCAGGAACACGGCAATGCCGTGGAACTGGAATTCCGGGAGAGCATGATGCACCGCGCGGAAAAAGGGTATGTGCTGCCGGAGCAGATGGATCTGCTGCTTTCGGTGGAACAGGCGGGCGCCAGGCTGCAGGGACGGCATGTTCTGTCCGTCTCGGCGATCAGCCAAAAGAGCGCCTTGGTAAATGCGGAGGGACGGTTTACGATTACGGCGAAATCAACGGCTCCGTATCATAACAGCTTTGAGACGCTTGTGAAAGATATGCGGCGCTATAAGAAAAACGGCTTCCGGGTTTTGCTGCTGTCCGGCTCGCGGACAAGGGCAAAGCGGCTGGCGAAAGACCTGGCGGATGCAGAGTTAAACGCATTTTACAGCGAAGATCCGGAGCGAGAGCTGGCGCCGGGAGAGATTATGACCTGTTATGGCCATGTGCTCCGTGGGTTTGAGTATCCGCTGCTGAAATATGTAATTTTATCGGAGAGCGATATATTCGGCACGGAAAAAAAGAAGAAAAAGAAACGCCGGAAATTCGAAGGACAGAAAATTCAGGACTTTGCGGAGTTAAAGGTCGGGGATTATGTCGTGCACGAGAGTCATGGTCTCGGCATTTACAGAGGCATCGAAAAAGTAGAAATGGAGAATGTCGTCAAAGACTATATGAAGATCGAATACCGGGACGGCGGGAATCTGTACATTCTGGCCACCGGGTTTGACGCCATTCAGAAATATGGATCGGCAGACGCGCGCAGGCCAAAGCTGAATAAGCTGGGGACACAAGAGTGGAGCCGGACCAGAAGCAGAGTGAAAAGCGCGGTGGACGAGATCGCCAAGGACCTGGTGGAGCTGTATGCGGCGCGCCGGGAAAAGGCGGGGTTCCGGTTTGACCCCGATACGGTCTGGCAGCGGGAATTTGAAGAAATGTTTCCGTTTGAGGAGACGGAAGACCAGCTTACCGCTATCGAGGCGACCAAGGCGGATATGGAAAGCAGTAAGATTATGGACCGGCTGGTCTGCGGTGATGTGGGTTACGGCAAGACGGAGATTGCCATTCGCGCGGCTTTTAAGGCGGTGCAGTGCGGCAAGCAGGTGGTATTTCTCGTCCCCACGACGATCCTGGCGCAGCAGCATTATAATACATTTATCCAGAGAATGAAGGATTTTCCGGTCCGGGTGGAACTGATGTCACGGTTTCGAACGGCGGCAGAGCAAAAGAAGGTTATCGCGGATCTGAAAAAAGGCCTGGTGGATATTGTGATCGGCACCCACAGAGTACTGTCATCCGATGTCGTCTACCGGGATCTCGGACTGCTTGTCATCGACGAGGAACAGCGCTTCGGCGTCGCCCACAAAGAAAAGATCAAGAAACTGAAAGAGGACGTGGATGTACTGACACTTACCGCCACGCCGATTCCCCGTACGCTTCACATGAGCCTGGCGGGAATCCGGGACATGAGCGTGCTGGAAGAGGCGCCGGAAGAGCGGATGCCGATTCAGACATTTGTGTGCGAGCACAACGAAGAGATGGTGCGGGAGGCAATCGTGCGGGAGTTATCCCGCGGCGGACAGGTCTATTATGTATACAACAGGGTGCACAATATTGCCGATATGGCGGCATCCATCGGTGCGCTGGTGCCGGAGGCGACGGTGGCGTTTGCCCATGGGCAGATGAAAGAGCGGGAACTGGAACGGATTATGTATGATTTTATCGACGGAGAGATCGATGTACTCGTTTCCACGACGATCATTGAGACCGGTCTGGATATTTCGAATGTCAATACGATGATTATCCACGACTCGGACAATATGGGGCTTTCACAGCTCTATCAGCTCCGGGGCAGAGTGGGGCGTTCCAACCGGACGGCCTATGCTTTTCTGATGTACAAAAAGGACAAAATGCTGAAAGAGGTGGCGGAAAAGCGCCTGCAGGCGATCCGGGAGTTTACCGATCTGGGCAGCGGGTTTAAAATCGCCATGCGCGATCTGGAGATCCGCGGTGCGGGCACTCTGCTTGGTAAGAGCCAGCACGGCCATATGGAGGCAGTGGGATATGACCTGTACTGCAAGATGCTGAACGAGGCGGTAAAGCATCTGAAGGGGGAGGAGGCGGCCATCGATTTTCCGACGACCGTCGATCTCGATGTGGATGCGTATATCCCGCCGGCGTATATTATGAATGAGGTACAGAAACTGGATATTTACAAGCGGATCGCCGGCATCGAGGAGGAGGCGGAATGCAGCGATATGAGAGAGGAACTGGCGGACCGTTTCGGGGACATCCCCAGACCGGTGGAAAACCTGCTGCGGATCTCTTTGCTGCGCAAGCAGGCGCATGATCTGTATCTGGCCGAAGTACAGGGAAAAAATGAAGTGCTCACATTTACCTTTGCCGGGCATGCCAAAGTGCGGGCGGAGCGGATTCCGGCGCTGTTACAGGAGTTTGGAGGCAGGATGACGTTTTATGCCAAAGGCGCATACCTGCAGCACCGCTATAAGAAATGCGGCGTCGTGGAAAAGGACGGAGAGATGCTTCTGGCACTGACCGAAAGCATTTTGGAGAGGATGAAACAATATCTGTTATCATAAGCAAAAGTGGTATAAACACAGCCAAAAAAATAAGGGAAATCGGTTGAAAGTATAGTTATATTGTACTAAAATAGTAACACAGGGCTTCTGTAAATTGTGTATGATGGAGGAACATATGAAAAAGATAGCGTTTAAGTTCTTGGCAGTGATAGGCGTGCTGGTGGCAATTTCTCTTGTTTCCCTGCAGATGTTGAGTATGAATATCCGGATTATCAACAGGGAAAGTTCTGCGCTGCTCGGAAAGCAGGTACAGGATCTGCTTCTGATTCAGACAATCAACCGGGATTATGAGGAAATATACCGCGTTACATTATGCCATGCCATGACAAAAGCGGAGTCTTCGATGCGTTCTTACGAGAAACAGATTGACGAGAGCAAAAAAGAACTGCAGGCTTCGATCAAGACGTATAAGGAAGGGATTGCGGACGAGGAGACGCAGAAGCTGTTTGCGGGTTTTGAGGACAAGATCAATGCGTTTCTGAATACGGTGGACAGCATCATTGCCAACAGCGCCGGCGGAAAAAAGGAAATGGCAATTATCTATATCAATAACACGCTGGGGGTATCGGTCAGCAATCTGGAAAAATACATAACACAGTTGAATGAATACAGCACACAGGAATTTGAGGCCGGTTACACGGAATTGAAAGAGACGGCGGCGTCCAGCAACCGGATTATTGTCATCGCCATGGTGTTTACCATAGCGGCGACGATTGTCGTTTATTTTATCGCCAATGCTGTGATTGTCAGACCGATCAACCTTGCCACCAGAGAGCTGCAGGCGTTGATTCGTTCCATTCAGGACAGGGACGCGGATCTGAGCAGGCGGATTACGATACGGACGAAGGACGAAACGGCGGTATTGACGTCCGGTATCAACCAGTTTCTGGAAATCCTGGAAAATCTGATCCGCAATATCCGCCGTTCCAGTCTGCAGGTATCGGCGCGGCAGCAGAATGTCTATGATCTTGTGGAGAAGACGCAGGAAGATGCGGGCGATACATCCAGCACGATGGAACAACTGGCGGCCGGCATGGAAGAAGTAACGGCGACGACGGAAATTCTGACCGATCACGCCAAGGACGCGAAAGATTCCGTACGGCGTGTAGCCGATGATGTGAATGCGGGGTATCATTTTGCAGAGGATATGAAACAGCGCGCGGATAAGCTGCAAAAGCAGGCGGTGGACAGCAAGCACCACGCGGAAGACGTGATGGGACGGATTGAGAAAGCGCTGCTGCAGTCGGTGCAGGACAGCGAACAGATAAACAATATCAAAGTGCTGACGGACGAGATTCTCGGCATTGCGGCACAGACAAATCTGCTGGCATTGAATGCTTCCATCGAGGCGGCAAGAGCGGGCGAAGCAGGCAAAGGGTTTGCCGTGGTGGCAGATGAGATCCGTCAACTGGCGGACAACAGCAAAGAGACTGCCAATAATATTCAGGGGATTTCGATGGGCGTAGTCAAAAGCGTGTCGGGACTGTCGGATAACGCGTCAGAGCTGCTTGGATTTGTAAACGAGCGTGTTATGCCGGATTATGACGAACTGGAAAAGACCGGTGTACAATATCTGAAAGACGCAACAAGTGTAACGGACATCATGGATCAGATTCTGACCGGCACGAATGCGATCAGTGACACAATGGAGGAAGTGGTGGCTTCCAACGAAGGAATTTCCACTACGGTGGAACAGAATGCCGTGGGAGTTACCAATGTGGCGCAGAATACAACGGAGCTGGCCGTAAATATGAAGGAGATATTCCGGGCGTTGCAGGAAGTGCAGGGGGTTATTGACGATCTGACAAGACAGGCGGATATGTTCCGTATCAGCGATAACGCAGAAAGACAATAAATATGAAAGAGTTAAGGGTGGTTTTGATTATTGCGGCTGCCGCGGATGACAGAGATGCCGTGAGATCCGTTTGGGAAGGTGAAAATGATTACGAAATCCTGGAGGCGCTGAATGCCGGGGAAGCGCTGGAAATCCTGGAAAAAAGAAATGATGTGGATTTGATTTTCGTCGATATTATCCTTCCGGAGACTGACGGCCTGAATTTCCTGAGCCGGATGAAAAAGAAGGGGGCATTTGCTCATATTCCGGTTGTAGTCAACACCAATCCCGGTAAAAATGCACAGGTGGAGAAGGCGCTTGTACTGGGGGCGGAGGACTTTGTACCGAAACCGTACAATGCCGAGGTACTCAAAAAGAGAATCGGGAATGTCATGAACCGGAATCTGCAGGACAGAGACAGGCTGACCAATCTGTACCCCTCTCTGACTTTTTATCATCAGACAAAGCGGATGCTTTTGAAATATTCCGATATGCCGTATGTCATGCTGTATTTTAATATCAAAGGATTTACGCTGGTCAATGATTTTTACGGAAATGAAAAGGGAGACGCCATTCTCCTGACGTTTGCACAGATATTGCGGGAGCAGGTGGACAAACGGGGGACTTACGGCAGAATTATTGCGGATAATTTCGTCTGCTGTATTCCCAATGAAAAGGGAGACGAAGAGATCACGTTCTATCGTCATGTGGAAGAACGGATGGAAGCGCTGCGCCAGCAATACCATTTTAATCTGGAGTGCGGGATTTACAGGATTGACGACCGGCTTTTGTCCGTTTCCACAATGTGCGACCGGGCAAAATTTTCATTGATGAATATCAAAGGCAACCGCGGGGAATGGTATGCCTATTACGACGCCGATATGGCGATGCAATATCGAAATGAACAGCGCATTGTTGCGGATATGGAGCAGGCGCTGCGGGAGCGGCAGTTTTATATTATGCTGCAGCCGATTTACGATGCGGCTACGGAGACACCGATCAGTGCGGAGGCGCTTGTGCGCTGGAACCATCCCGAACTGGGACTGATCCGGCCGGATATTTTCATTCCGCTGTTTGAAAAGAACGGCTTTATCCGGCAGCTTGATCTGTTTGTGTGGGAGGAAGTCTGCAAAGTATTGGCGAGAATGCGGGATACCGGGGAAACCGTGTGCCCCATATCGGTTAATGTGTCCCGTATCGACCTCTATGACCCGGGCATCGGCGATGCACTGGAGCAAATGCTGGAAAAATACGGGCTTCCCAAGGAACTGCTTCGTCTGGAGATTACGGAAAGTGCGTATACGGAAAAACCGCGGGAGATTATTGCGCTTGTTTCGCAATTACAGCAGCGGGGATTTGAACTTTTGATGGACGACTTCGGCAGCGGATATTCTTCTTTGAATATGCTGAAGGAGATGCCGATTAACACGTTGAAGATTGATATGCAGTTTATGGAGGAACTTGTTTCCTCACAGAGGGCCGGCAATATTCTCATCAGTATTGTGCGCATGGCAAAGCTGCTAAGTATCAGCACGGTGGCGGAAGGCGTCGAGACGAGGGAACAGCTTGACTTTCTGAGAAATGTCGGATGTGACAGAATTCAGGGATATTATTTTGCCAGGCCGCTGATGGTGGAAGCGTACGAGAAACTGATCGCGGAAGAGTTTCTCCGGCGCGATGAGCGGACGGTATATAAAAAAGGCATCCTGCTTGTGGATGATGTAAGAATGCTGCGTAAGTCACTGATTGGCGCGCTGGGCGATTCCTATCGGTTTTTCGAGGCTTCCAACGGAAAGGAAGCGCTGGAAGTCCTGCAGGAGTCCGTCAGTGTCATCAGTATGGTGATTACCGACATCTTTATGCCGGAGATGGATGGGTTTGAACTGATTCGGGAGTTAAAAAAGAGCTCCATTTATTCCCGGATTCCCATTATCGTGATTACGGCCAGTGAAGAACGGAAAAACGAAATCAAGGCGCTGCAACTCGGCGCGGTCGATGTTGTCACCAAGCCGTATGACCCGCTGATTGTCAGTCAGCGAGTCAAAAACGTCATGAAGTTGTCAGAAACCGAATGGCTGCAGATGGAAATGCAGTTAATGCGAAACCGTATGCGGTAACGGAGCCCGGCCGAATTATTCGGCGGCGGCCAGCGATGCTTTGGCGATCCGGTTGCGGATTTTTTCCATGCGCATATCCAGAGAAGAACTGATTTCGGCGCATTCGAGCAGTTCCTTTGCCAGAATGCTGGCTTCTTCTGACGGAATATTCTTTTTATAACGCAATTTGTGTTCCAGACTGGCCCAAAAGTCCATGGCGATGGTGCGGAGCTGCACTTCCACTTTCATCTGCTTTTTCTCGGTATCCAGAAAGATGGGGATCTCCACGATCAGATGCAGACTGCGGTAGCCGCCGGGCTTGGGGGTTTTGATGTAATCCTTCACTTCGATCAGGGAAATGTCATCCTGACGCAGCAGGCAGTCGGCCAGCACATAAATATCGTCCTGAAACGAACAGATTACGCGGATACCGGCAATATCGCGGATATTTTTTTCGATGGATTTCAGGTTCAGCGGAATGTCTTTGCGGCGCGCTTTTTTGATAATGCTCTCCATGGATTTTACGCGAACCTTGATGCTTTCGATCGGATTCCGGTCATATTGCAGGGAAAACTGTCGGTTCAGCACATTAAACTTTGTTTCCATTTCCATAATGGCGCAGTGATAGTGCGCCATCAGCGTGTCGAGCGGCAGCCGGTTCTCCCTCATAAAATCTAAAAATTCATCGGACATCAGACTTTTGCGCAATATCTGATCCCGTGCCTGTTCCATATAGTTTTCAATTCCCATATTGATTCCTCCGATATGTAAGTCTGGCAAAACAGTACTTTATGTGTTTTAATCGGAATTTATTGTAGCATAATTTCGGGACCGCAGGTGCGTGTCAGGGGAGATTTAAGAAAAATATAATAGGTATAAAAAACCTTCGTTTACAAATAATAGTATCACAGTCGAATGGAAACGATGCAGATAACGGAGGAGTACAAATATGAAAGCAACAGGTATTGTTCGCAGAATAGATGATCTTGGACGAATTGTGATACCAAAGGAAATCCGCAGGACGCTGCGGATCCGCGAGAGCGATCCGCTGGAAATCTTTACCGACCGGGAGGGAGAGATTATTCTCAAAAAATATTCTCCAATCGGAGAAATGAATTTATTTGCAAAACAGTATGCCGAAAGTCTGGCACAGGTGTCCGGGCATACGGCGATTATTGCCGACCGGGACCAGTTTATCGCGGCATCCGGAGGTTATAAAAATGCCATCGGCAAGTCGATCAGCCGGGATCTGGAAGAAAAACTGGATAAACGCGAGTCGTTTCTGGCTTCCAAAGGCGAGCGGAGCTTTATCCAGATTTTTGATGAAAACGACGGTTCTTATGTACATGAGGCGATCGGCGTGATTATCTGTGAAGGTGATGTTATCGGTGCAGTGATCTTGCTGGATGACGATAATAAGAGTAAAATGGGTGAGGTTGAAAAAAAGCTGATTCTGTCAGCGGCGTCATTTCTGGGCAGGCAGATGCAGGCATAGGGCAGGGGAGGGGAAGCTTACGCGTTCCCCTCTTGCAAACTCATCCGGTCTAACAGTTCTATTTTCATATCATATAACTTTTTGGAGAGATCCACATAGACATTATGCGGATTCACAAGCCGTCTCGTCTCATCCCAGAGCGTATTCAGTTCCTTTTGGCAATATGCCCGAATATCCATTGTCTTCGGCGTTTCATAGACGCAGGCTCCGTCCCGGAAGACGGGTACCATGATCTCACGCAGCGTATAAGTTCCGGGAGCTAGGCGGGTCTTTTTCCATGGTGCGTGCGGATCGAACAAAAGCAGGGGCTCGTCCTCGGTATAAACTTCGTCCACAAGGCAGATCAGGTCGGCCTTGATCTTGCCGCTGTCTTTTTCGTAGATGCGGTAAATGGTTTTATTGCCGGGATTGGTAATTTTCTCCGTATTTTCGGACAGTTTGATCTTGGGGATAAAGCTGCCGTCCGCATCCATGATGGCCGCCAGTTTATATACGCCGCCGAAGGAGGGACAGTCTTTGGATGTAATCAGATTGGTACCGACACCCCAGGAGGTGATGGCGGCGCCCTGTGCCTTCAGACTGTCAATCAGGTATTCGTCGAGATCGTTGGAGGCGGAGATAACGGCGTCCGGGAAACCCGCGTCGTCGAGCATTTTTCTGGCTTTTTTGGAGAGGTACGCAAGGTCGCCGCTGTCGAGACGGATGCCGTAACCGGAGAGGGGGATGCCTTTTTCGCGCATTTCCCGGAAGACGCGGATGGCGTTGGGCACACCGGATTTGAGCGTATCATACGTATCCGCGAGCAAAATGCAGGCGGAAGGATACAGCTCCGCGTAGGTCTTGAAAGCAGTATACTCGTCCGGGAAGCTCATAATCCAACTGTGCGCGTGTGTCCCCTTTACCGGAATGTCGAAGAGCTGTCCTGCCAGCACATTGCTCGTGCCGGTACAGCCGCCGATCACGGCCGCTCTGGCGCCGTAGATGCCGGCATCCGGCCCCTGCGCCCGGCGGAGGCCGAATTCCATAATGCCGTCGCCTTTTGCCGCATAGCAGACGCGGGAAGCTTTGGTGGCAATCAGACACTGGTGGTTGAGAATTGTCAGGATGGCCGTTTCAATCAACTGCGCCTGCATAATCGGGGCGATTACTTTGATCAGGGGTTCCCGCGGAAAGATGATGGTGCCTTCCGGGATGGCATATATATCGCCTGTGAAACGAAAGGTTTCCAGATACGCGAGAAAGTCTTCGTCAAAAATGCCAAGGCCGGACAGGTATGCAATATCCTGTTCGGAAAAGTGCAGATTTTTGATATAGTTGATCACCTGCTCCAGTCCGGCGGAAATGGCGTAACCGCCGTCCAGTGGATTGTTGCGGTAGAATACGTCAAATATCACTGTTTCATTCTGGTCTTTGTGCTTAAAATATCCCTGCATCATTGTCAGTTCATAAAGATCTGTCATCAGCGTCAGGTTTTGTCTGTCCATGGTATGCCTCCTGTTTTGGGGTCTGTTTCCCCTGTGTCCATTGGAACGATAGTCTTCCTGTCTATCATAGAAGAAGTCCGCAAAGAAATCAATGTACTTTTTACCCATTTTTCAGCAGAGCTTCCAACAATGCAATCACAATGCGCAGCTGTCCGGCGTCGCATTGCGCCAGCAAAAGGCTGGCGTTCTGATACAGCGCCTTCTGCGTATTTTCTTCGGGCATCAGGAGACTGTCGAGCGAGATATGAAGGGCGGACACCAGATCGAAGAGAACCGTAAGGGAGGGTTTGCGGTGTTCGCTCTCAATATGCTTTAAATGTGTCGGGGTAATCCCTACCAGTTCTGCAAGGGTTTCCTGTGACATCTGTTTTTCCATTCTGGCTTTTCGGATCATGTTTCCCAAAGCACCTTTTTCCAATCCCATCGCGTAAAACTCCTTTGCAAGCTGCCCAAATTTTTATTTATAGCATAATTATTAAAAAAAGTGTTGAAAATTAGCTAAAAGAGAACTATAATGGAGCGCAAAGAGAATTTAGGGTAGCGGAAAGGGTATTTAAGGGGAGCAGAAAGGAACCATGTCACAGGGACAGTATGGACGGACAGACGGATTTTATACAGGGGAAAGATGGAAAGAAAGTACATAACGGCAATTTTTTCTGGAAAATATTGCAGCTAATCTTGTGTTTTCCCGCCTTACAGAAGCTTCGCCTTCTTTTTTATTTTTATGACTGCCTTGTGTTGTGGGGCGTCCGCAAAGCGAAAAAGAGAAAAACGGAAAAAAAGCAGATTTTGCTTGTATTTCCGCTGTCGCTTGGGGACAGCATTTTGTTTCTGGGCTCGCTGCCATGTATCCGGCGAATCTGGCCGGCGGCGCAACACCGGCTCAGTCTCACATGCCATACGGAATATGCGGCGTTATTTTCCGGTTATTTTGATGAAGTGATTGCCGTGGATTATCGCAGGGCGAGTGTCGATCCCCTGTATCGGGCACGGTTTTGCAGAAGCTTTCGCAAACGGTATTTTGATTTGGCTGTTGATCCGGTAGGATGCGAAGCATGCTCGCCAAATGTTTTTGTGATGCATGCGGTCAGCGCGGGGGAGAAGATTGGGGCCATTTCCGCCTCAGATCAGAAATTTCAGTGCCCGGCATGGATGCAGCGGCGGATTTATACAAAAATACTCTGTAATACGCAGAAAAATCTGCATAAGGTCCGGTATTATGCCTGGTTCTGGTCGGAACTGGGAAGGCGGCACTGTGAGCCGGCGCTGGCGCGGTTTTCGTATCCGGGACGGGCTGATCTGCCTGCGCGCTATGTGGTTATCGCTGCGTCTGCCAGTACGCAGGTAAAACAGTGGCCGGCAGAGCGGTTTGCAGAGATTGCGCGGCGCATCTGGCGGCTGACCGGGCACGCGCTCGTCCTGTGCGGTACTGCGCGGGACCGGGCGGTTACGGAGCGTTTCCTGCAGGAACTGCGGGACGAAGCGCCCTATTATGATCTGGTGGGACAGACATCGGTAACAGAGCTGATCGGCGTAATCGGAAAAGCGGAGCTGGTCGTCACAAACGATACGGGGGCCTATCATATCGCCGTGGCGCAGAGACGGAAGGTATGCGTGGTGACGGGCGGATATGTGTACGATATGTTTATCGACTATGGATGCCGCCGCTATGGCTGCCCGGAGCCAGCCGTTGTCTGCCCAAAGTGGGCGTGCGCAAATTGCGGCAATCATTGTGTATATCGGGTAAAGGGGATTTATCCGTGTGTGGAACACAATACGGTCGAGGATGTCTGGAGCGGTGTTCTGCGGCTGCTGGAGGATACGAAGTGACAAAAAAGGCGGCGTTTCTGGATCGGGATGGGACGATCAATATTGACCGGGGCTATGTGTATCGGAAGGAAGCATTCACCTTTCTGCCGGATGCGGTCGCAGGCATGAAAAAACTGCAGAAGATGGGCTTTCAACTGATCGTGATCACCAATCAGTCGGGGATTGCGAGAGGATATTATACGGAGGCGCAGTTTCGGGAGCTGAACGCATGGATGACGCAGCGGCTTTGCGCCTGCGGCGTCCGGCTGACAGACAGCTATTATTGCCCGCATCTGGAAGGCGGAGTGCGCAGGGAATATGCGCGTGCATGCACATGCAGAAAACCGGCGACCGGTCTGTTTCTGCGGGCTGTCCGGGAACATAACATCGATTTGGCATCGTCGGTTGCCATCGGCGATAAGATGCGGGATTTGACAATTTGTGAGAACGGAATGACACGGGGGTTTCTGCTGTATGCGGGTGTAACGGAAAAGACGGGAAATCTGTACCGCCTGTCAGGCGGCATCCTGCAGGCGGCGCAACTGCTGGAGGATACGGAAGAAAATGGAGCAGTGGATTTGGGAAGCAATGGAAGAAAAGGAAACACTTTTGCAAAAGTGCCGGACAGGCGGTTTTCTGCAGCAGGTGGAACAGGCGGGACGGGCAGCCAGCCGTGCGATTCGGACCGGGCATAAGGTGCTGGCGGCGGGAAACGGCGGGAGCGCCGCCGACGCACAGCATTTTGTGGGAGAACTGGTCGGGCGTTTTCTGCGGGAGCGGGCGGCTCTGCCCGCGGTATCGCTCTGCACCGATCCTTCTACGGTGACAAGCATCGGCAATGATTATGGTTATGAACAGGTTTTTGCGAGACAGGTGCAGGGGCTTGGCGCGGCAGGCGATGTCTTTCTGGGAATTTCGACGAGCGGCCGTTCCCCCAATATCGTATGCGCCATGCGGGAAGCCCGCAAACGGGGAATGACGGTGATCGGACTGCTCGGCGGGGACGGCGGCGCGGCGCTGCCGCTCTGCGATATTGCGCTTGTAGTGCCGGCCGATAAAGCGGCGCGCATTCAGGAAGTGCATACGTTTGTGGTACATATTTTATGTGAGATGATCGAACGCGGTATACAGTAAGGGGGGGCGGGAGAAACAATGCGTGACAGGGAGAGAATTGCCGCGGCTGTTTTGCGGAAGTTTCCGGAGAAAAAGGTGATGGTGATTGGCGACCTGATCGTAGACGAATACGTGACGGGAAGTGTGCGGCGGATTTCACCGGAAGCGCCGGTTCCGGTGCTGTATTATCAGGAGACAGACCGCAAGGCGGGCGGCGCATCCAATGTAGCGCATAACCTGCACACTCTGGGCTGCCGGGTCTGTCTGGCCGGCGTGGCCGGAGAGGATGGGGCGGGCAGATGGCTGCGCCGGTACATGGAGGCGATGTCTGTGGAGACGCGGGACATTATCCCGGAAAGCGGAAGGAATACGATCGTAAAAACGCGGGTTGCCACAAAAGGGCAGCAGCTTTTGCGGATTGACAGGGAGAAGACGGGCAGCATCGGGGAGCAGACAAAACAGGGCCTGCTTGCGGCGTTGCAGAGCCGTGTGCCGGAGCTGGATGCGGTGATTCTCTCGGACTATCAGAAAGGCGTTTTGGATGATGCCGCTCTGACGGCGGATGTGATTCGCATATGCAAGGAACATCGGATTCTGGTGGCGGTGGACTCGAAAAGCCACCGGATCGGCGCTTTCCGGGGCGCGGACTTTGTGAAGCCCAATAATCTGGAGCTGGAGGAGGCGGTGGGATTTCGGATTGCAAATGACGCGGATATGGACCGGGCGGGAAACCTGTATCTGGAACAGTCAGGCGCCGGATGCCTGATCGTTACACGCGGACATCGCGGCATCTCTGTTTTCCGGCCCGGCGTAAGGCGGATGGACTTTCCCGCGATTCCGGCGCAAGTGTATGATGTCACCGGTGCGGGGGATACCGTGATCAGCACCATTGTGCTCGGCCTGGCGAGCGGCCTTTTACTGGAAGAGGCAGTCAGGCTCGCGAATGTGGCGGCGGCCATTGTGATCGGGAAAGTGGGGACAGCGGCCGTGACGGGAAAGGAACTGATCGAGAAAGTATATGAGGAACAAGATTGTGGCACAGGATGTGCTGATTGAGAAGATAAAGGAATGCCGGAAGCGGGGGATGCGCATTGTTTCCACGAGCGGCTGTTTTGACATCCTGCATGCGGGGCATGTGATGTATCTGGAAGAAGCCAGAGAGCGGGGCGATATATTGATCGTTCTGCTGAATGCGGATAGTTCGGTGCGGATGCTGAAGGGGCCGCAGCGGCCGGTCGTGCCGCAGGAGGAGCGGGCGGCGGTGCTGGCCGGTCTGGCAGCGGTGGACTATGTATGCGTATTTTCCGAAAGGACGCCCTGCGGCCTGATCGGACGGCTGCAGCCGGATATTGTGGTCAAGGGCGGTGATTATCGGGGCCAGGCTATACCGGAGATGGAAACGGTACAGGCATATGGCGGTGCGGTACAGTATGTGAGCCTGGCGGCGGGCTGTTCGTCGACCGCCATTATAGAGCAAATCAAAAGGAGTATGTGAAATGGTAATTGTAACAGGCGGCGCAGGATTTATCGGAAGCTGTATCGTCAGGATGCTCAATGATATGGGGATCGATGATATTGTGATTGTGGATCATATCGGAGCGACGGACAAATGGCGGAATCTGTGCAATAAACGTTACCGGGAGTATGTGGGCCGCGACCGTTTTCCGGCGCTGCTGCCCTCGTATGCGGGCGGCACGGATCTGATCATCCATATGGGGGCGTGTTCTGCCACGACGGAACGGGATTTTGATTTTCTGTATGCGAATAACTTTGCCTACACAAAGATGCTGTGGGAATTTTGCGCGGAACATCAGATCCGCTTTTTCTATGCCAGCAGTGCGGCCACATATGGCGACGGCAGTATGGGATTTGACGATACGGCGGACATTGGGGCTCTGCGTCCGCTGAACGGGTATGGATATTCCAAGCATATCTTCGATCTGTGGGCGCGGAAGCAGGAGAAAAGACCCCGGCAGCATGTGGGGTTTAAGTTTTTTAATGTCTATGGCCCCAATGAATATTGCAAGGGGAGTATGGCGAGCGTTGTATTCCATGCCTGTCGGAAAATTATGGAGACGGGGGAAATGGGGCTGTTTCGCTCGTATCGGGATGATTTCGAGGACGGAAAGCAGATGCGGGACTTTGTCTATGTAAAGGATATATGCCGGGTGGTGCGTTATATGATGGAACATCCCGACATCGACGGTCTGTATAATCTGGGGACCGGACAGGCCGGAACTTTTTATGACCTGACGGCAGCCGTATTCCGGGCGATGGGACGGGAGCCGGTTATCCGGTATATCGACATGCCCGATGCGCTGCAAAAAACGTATCAGTATTATACGCAGGCGGAAATGGATAAGCTGCGCAAGGCCGGATATTCGGAGCGGTTTTACAGTCTGGAAGACGGTGTTACGGACTATGTACAGCGGTATCTGATGAAAGGATATGAAATTTATTAAATTATGATTTACTTCGTGACCGGCTTTCTGCTGCTGTGCTGTGCGGCAGAAGCTGCGCTTTTGATCAAAGATGAGGGAATTGTCGCCGGATTGCTCGCGTCTGCGGCGCAGGTGCGGGCGGCGAAGGGGAGCGGCGCGGTTGTACGGCCTGCCTTTTCGATGATCTGCGGCAAAGTAAAAGACAGGATACCTGTGTTACGGCGCGGCGGATATACGGACGATTTTGTACATATTGCGTTCCATCCGTCGGGCGGGCTTGGAGATTATATTGTCAGCGCGAAGATTGTGGAGGAATTGCAGGCTGTCGCCGCCTGCCGGATTACGGTTTTCTGCGAACATATGGAATATGGCAGAGCGGTTTATACGCCGCGGGAAGGTGTGGACGTCTGTTCCTATGACGGATTTGAAGCGACACGCCACAGCTATGATCTGGCATTGCAGGCGGAACACTTTATCCATGTCAGGAATTGGAATCCAAAGCGGTTGTCTGCGCTGGCGCCGCATTTGTATCAGAAAATCGACTGTCTGTGCAGTCACTGGGATACGGTATATATCCCGGTCAGGCAGCAGTGGTGGCGGGAACGGCTCCGTTTTGCACAGTGCGAAATCTTTGGCTGGAACCGTTGGACAGAGCTGCGGATGGGCGGGGTATTTTTCATCGAAGATATGCATATCACGATGCCGATGGACGAAGCGTACCGGATGCGATGGAAAGAAATGGGACTGGCAAACCGGCAGTATCTGACGTTTAATTATGGCGCGGACAAAATGCGGGCCGAGGGGACGCAGATCAAACTATGGCCGAAAGCATATTATGAAAAACTCTTATCCGAACTGCACCGCTGCCGGCCGGGGATGTTGCTTGTGCAGATCGGCAGCGGGAGCTGCGAAAAGATTGCGGGGGCGGATTTGTATATACTGGGACAAAGTCTGGAACTGACCAAGTGGGTACTGGCAGGCTCCGCGGTTCACATCGACTGTGAGGGCGGTCTTGTCCATCTGGCGGCGCAGCTCGATACGCGCTGTGTGGTTATGTTTGGGCCGACGCCGGTGCATATGTATGGATATGCGCAGAATGCCAATCTGCAGGCGGAGGGGTGCGCGTATTGTATGGGACTTCATAAGGACTGGGCGTACCGATGCCTGAGGACAGGCGGACGCGCGGCATGTCTGGAAAGGATAAAACCGGAACGGGTGCTGGAGGCGTGTCTGGAGATTGTGGATGAAGTCTGCACATTGAGGAAAATGTAATGAAACGATTTGCCATTGATATACGAAGATACTGGAAATATATAAAGTATGCGGCAAAGGCCGATTTGGAAACGGAAGTGACCAATGCATATCTGGAATGGTTCTGGTGGATTCTTGAGCCGGTTTGCAATATGTTGATCTATTATTTTATTTTTGGTGTTGTATTCCATAATCAGGAGCAATATTATCTTGTTTTTATTTATTCTGCAATTACCATGTGGACTTTTTTTAATAAAGTTGTAACAACCAGTGTGCAGCTTGTCAAACACAGTAAGTCGATTGTATCCAGAGTGTATGTCCCCAAGCCGATTTTGCTGATTCAGAAAATGGGAGTGAATGTGTTTAAAATGATAATATCGTGCGGGATTGTTATTGTATTGATGATTCCATACAGAATTTCTGTCGACTATCATTTGTTTCTGCTCATCCCTGTTTTTATCACGTTTTTTATATTTACATATGGCTGCGCCTGTTTTCTGATGCATTTCGGTGTCTATGTCGAGGATCTTTCCTATATTGTGAATATTGTGCTGCGCATGGTCTTTTATTTTACGGGCGTTTTTTATTCCGTTTCACAGAAATTTCCCAAACCGATCGGAATGATAGCGGAAAAGGTTAATCCGTTGGCTTTTCTGATTGCGTCTATGCGGAACGCTTTAATGTACAAAACAGATACCGATTGTCGGGCGCTCATGTTCTGGTTTGTGTTTTCCTGTATGCTTGCGGTGGGCGGAACGCGGCTCGTATACAAAAATGAGAATAACTATGTAAAGGTGATTTGATATGGACAATGCTGCCATTGTGATTGAAGATCTCTGCATCGATTACAAACCGCTGAAAAATATGTCAATTATGAAAACGTTTTTTCACCGGCATACGGAAAAAGAAAAGGTATTTCATGCGGTAAAACATGTTTCCTTTATGGTGAATAAGGGCGAGATACTGGGGATTGTTGGTAAAAACGGCAGTGGAAAATCGACAATGCTTCGCTCGATCGCCGGCATTTTTCAACCGGATTCCGGAAGCATTGATCTGCGTGGGCATTCCGTTTCTTTGATGTCGATCGGCGTTGGTTTTCACGATCAGCTCAGCGGAAGAAAGAACATTATTCTGTCAGGGATGCTGCTTGGATTTACGGAAAAAGAGATGCTGGAGAAGATGGAATCGATTATCGCGTTTGCTGAAATCGGGGAATTTATTGATATGCCGGTCAGAACCTATTCCAGCGGTATGTACTCCAAACTTGCCTTTGCGATTACGGCGAATCTGGAGACGGACATTGTATTGATTGACGAGGTTTTAAGTGTCGGTGATGCAAACTTTAAGAAAAAGAGTCTGGCAAAAATGAAAGAACTGATTTCAGATGAAAGAAAAACAGTGGTCATGGTATCGCATGATATGAGTACGATGCAGACCTTGTGTGACCGCATTTTATGGATTGACAAAGGCGAGGTCGTTCTGACAGGCAGTTCGGAGGAAGTGATTGGAAAATATCTGGCGTTTATGAATTGAGGAATATTATGTATTATTATCGGGAAATGCGGGAGCTTATTGAAAAATACGGAAGCCGATATTCGGATAAACCGCGTACGGCAATGATAAGAATGATCTTTTGGAACCTGCTTTATATTTTTAAAGGTTCGAAGGATTCGGGGAGCGGTGTGCGAGGAAGATGGAATGCTGAGTGGATGGAAAAAGAATATGCGTCCATGATGCAGAAATACAGTATGTTATATGGTGATGCCGTTAATTACCTGCATTCCCGGTTGTTGGAAAAAGAAAAAGAACAGTATATGCTGAAAATCAGATGGAACAAGCAGGTTATCCCCGATGGGGAAGCAGTACACATAGTTTTTATTACGGATAACGCGTATGCCTTTCCGACTTCCATTGCAATTTCCTCAATCACATATCACTGTAATCCGGCGGTGGATTACCGGATTCATGTTATCGGGGTGGATCTGGAAGATGAGATGAAACAGATGTTGATCAAATCGGGGAAACGTGTCGATTGCATTGAAACATCGGAGTGTCAGTGTGATGTGGACTTTACACATGAACATGTGTCAAAAGCTGCGCTGTTTAAATTTAAAATAGCCGATTTGTTTCCCGATTATGACAAAATATTGTATCTTGATTCCGATATGATCATCCTGAACGATTTGTCGGAATTATATCGGACTGATATAGAAGGAAAGTACGGTGCGGCTGTAACGGACTATCATATTGCAAAAAAAGGGTATCGGGGGTTATCACAGATAAAAACAAAGCATTATTTTAATTCGGGTATGCTTTTGATGAATCTGGAGGAAATGCGAAAGCATTATCTGCCGGAGAAATTGCTTTCCAAAAAGAAAGAGATCAGTAAAAATACGGTCTTCTCGTTTATGGATCAGGATACGTTTAATATAATATGTGGGGACAAAATGCTGCTGCTGTCGGTGAAGTACAATTTTCTCAACTGTTATTATGAGGAGATGGAACGGTACGAAATGCATAAGCTGACAGGGATTGACTTTGAAGAAATATGCCGGATATATGAGTGGCCGACTGTTCTGCATATCGGAGGGAAATACAAACCGTGGAAAGGTATTTTAGGAGAAAAACGGTTGTTGTATGACAAGTACATGCTGATCAACAGACTGTACAGGGAGATTTGAAGAGATGTGGGAAGAGTATTATAGCAAGATGGAAACGCTGATCTGCGATTACGAAAGGGTATACAGAGGACGGCGCCACCGGTATGCCGCGCTTAAGCTGGCAGTCTGGAATCTGCTGTATCTGTTTTCGCCGCAGAGGCGTACGCCGTGTTACGGATTACTGAAAATCGCCTTTGTTTCTTCCGGCGGACTGGGAGATCATTTGCTGTTTGCCAATTATGTATATCATTTTTGGAAGAAGTTTTCCGGCGATGCGATACAGATGGATATATTTTTTAAGGATAAATTTCATCTTGCGTCGCATTTATTCCGGCAGGGCAGTGAATGGTGCAGTCAATATTATGAATGGAAAGAACTGAAAAAAGAGAATTATGATCTGGTATTGGATTTGGCGGGATTTCCGAAGATCGAGAGGATAGACAAAAGCAGAATACGGAAATTGTCACCGGCTATTCTGGAGTATACGGAATTCTGTGAAAAATACAAGGTGTACTGTAGATCAGCCTTTCGGGGAAACGCCTATGGAATGAGCAAACTGTGTGAGCTGGAGGGACGGACGATTGTGCAGCGGGGCGATATTTATCATCTGCTCGGCATTACCGGGATACGGTATCCGCTTTTTATCGACTTGAGAGAGGAAGACTATCTGCGTTTTCTTGGTCTGGAAAACAGGACGTTTATTACCGTCCAGACGGGGATCGACAGCATTTATAAATCGCATGTAAAGCAGTGGCCGGCAGAGTATTGGAGAGACCTCATACAGCGGATTCGGACAAAGCATGCCGAACTTGTTATTGTTCAGGTTGGAAATTCCGGCTTATGCTGCGTGGATGAGGGGAGACACGATTTGAATCTGCTCGGGAAGACCGATCTTGAGCAGATCAAGGTTCTGCTGAAAAACAGCCGCATACATATTGATATTGAAGGAGGGTTGGTTCATCTGCGCAATGCGCTGCAGGGCGGGATCTCGATTGTGCTGTTTGGACCGACTTCCGCAGCGTTTTTCGGTTATGCAGATAATTGCAATATCAGATCCGGCGTGTGCAGTCAATCTTGCTACCAGATGACAACGGACTGGCCATACCGCTGCCCGAAGTCAAAAAATGAGATTGGGGATTGCATGCAGGCGATTGACGCAGAGACGGTTTTTGGATATTTTGAGGAAATCTACAATGGATGAAAAACTGGTAGAAGAAGTAAAAGAAGTAAAGCGCAAAATGGATCTGATGGCCAGAGCGATTGCTTCCAACGACGCTTTTATGGGAAATGAGGAAAAATTACTGGAAGCGGTGCGGGCAAAGATGCCGTATTTATCCGTGCAGGTGATCGGGCGGAAAGGGATCCGCTTTTCATTTCTGCTCAGCGCACGGGACACCTGTATGGTAAAACATATGTGGGGGGGGGTATCAGGGCGTCCATTCGGAACAGGAGCTGTTGCATTTTTTCCGGCTGGCTGAAGAATATTATGGGAGCAAACCGGAAAAAGGGAAGATATTTTGCGACATAGGAGGAAATATAGGAACGACATCCGTATATGTAAAGAAGGAATTTCCCGCATTGGATGTGATTGCTTTTGAACCGAACAGGGAAAACTGTCGTGTTTTTACAATAAACTGTATTTTAAATGATTGTGAGGTTGACCTGCGTCAGACAGGGCTTGGCAGAGCGGCGGAAACGGCAGTGCTCGCATTAAGCCCTGATAATATGGGCAATCACAGAATTTGGAACAGCGGCGTGGAGAATCGAAAAACAGAGAATGTCCGTATCAGTACTTTTGATTGGGAAATGAAACGTAACAGGGGCGATATTGGATATGTGTGGATTGATGTGGAGGGATACGAGGGATACGTTCTGGAGGGCATGCGGAAAACATTGGACAGAAAAAAGTTTCCGATCTGGATGGAATTTTGTCCGCAGATGTTGGAGGAAAGCGGTTCCATGCCTGTATTGCGGGATATGCTGCATTGTTATTTCAGAGGATATATAGACAGACATAATATAAAAAGAGTTTGTCCTGTGGATGAGATTGATACGCTGGCAGAATCATTGAAAGGAGGAAACGCGACGGACTTATTTCTGATACGTCGATAAGGAAAGCGTTGTTATTTTGTATTTGTTTTGCTAAAATAAGGACGTATCGCAAATAATTCCTGATGGGGGAGTATTATGGGGGTCAAAACAAAGAAAATAATTCTGTCGGTTATCTATACGCTTTTACTGATACCTTCTGCGGGGCTGAGCATTTTCGGCTTTAGCAGGTGGCGGGATTTTATAGCCGAAGGGGATTCCGGCATGGCGGCGTTTACTGTGAAAATGGGCTTTTTATTTCTGGCGTGTGCGCTGTTTTTTGCCGGAGCGATTGTCTATACATGGAAACGGGGGTTCCGGGCGGAAGAAATCTATGAAAACAGTCAAAATACGCCGTTATTCCGCCGCTGGTTTTTGCGGGAGTACGAAGGCATCAGACAGAAATGGGGAAGACTGCGGGCGGTTATCAATGCAATGCGTGTGTTGATGACGCTTGTGATGCTGGTGAATCTGATATTTTGGCTGGAAGAAGGGCCGGGATGGGGCGGTTTTGCGATTCTCGTGCTTTATGTGATAATATTCTGGTATCTGGGCCATGTATCCAGTTATCATAAGAAATTTATCAGGCCGCTGCAGGCAGCCGTTGACAGGGAACTGCCGACCGATACGGAAAAAGAAGCGTTCGCGGGGCAGATACTGGGGAGAGAGCGGAGAGAGTTTTTGTATCAGGGGACGCCGGGTTCCATGTATTGTAAAGGCATTGTGCTGCCGGATTACTGTTTTCTGCGGCATCCGGGGAAGTGCTGTCTGATAAAGAATCGGGATATTCGGAATGTGGCGCTGGACAGCCGGGCGTATACGGCCGGGCCGCGGCTGCATGTCAGAAGTTGTTATGTCATGGAGATCTATACTGAAAACGGCGGCGAAAAGCCTTATTTTCAGGCATATTTTGCGAAAAAGGAAGAAATGGAAAAAGCGGCGTCGGCAATCCGGGAGACGGGGCTGCCGGCAGGTGCGGATTATTTGTTGCGATAAATGCCGGATCACTTTGGAGTAAAAAGATTTGTTTTTGCATACACTTGATTTAGCCGGGCATATATGGTATTGTATGTGTAGGCAAAATGATGAAGCAAGTCCAATGTGGACAGCAACGAAAAGCCCCGGAGGCCATAACTCTGGGGCTTTTCTATTCCCTGTTTGATAATGGCAGGGTTTAGAGCCATAGGCTAGTTACCGGTCATCTGCCGCCGTCTAACCATTTGATGATGCAGTGGCAAACCACACCAGCCGCGACAGCGACAAAAAATGATGAAACAACTTCCAATGCAGACACCTCCTTTCCGTACCAGTCTGGAGGCGGTAACATAGAAATATTATCATAATCTGTCAGAGTATACAAGAATATGGCAGATCATAAGTACGACGAACGCATGAATGAACAAATTATGAACGTAGCATGCGTAAAGGATAGGAACGGAAAAAGTCTTGCAAGATTTCTTTTCGGTCAGGTGCGCAGCGTTCCGGCCATACACCGGGCTACAGGCATAAGCAGTTCTAACCGCTGTGGCGGCGGATACTGGCAGGCGTGCAACCGTCTTCTATGCGCCATCCGGGCGCAGGTCGGACTTTTTCGGACGTCCCTGTCCGAAAATTGCGGGCCGGGGCACAGCGGCAAGAACTGCTAATACCCTCCGCAAGGTGTACGGCCGGAACGCTGTGCACCTGCCGGAATGATACTGTATTGCGGACTTTTCCCGTCTCTATCCCACTTGGTTTACGAAATGTTCCTGGTTTGTTCATTCATGCGTTTGTCGTGAGATCATAAGATAAATAGCAAGACAGGCTGGATAGATTAGATATAACATCCTTTATGTGGTGATATTCTGGTATCTGGGTCATGTATCCAGTTATCATAAGAAATATATCAGGCCATTGCAGGCAGTCGTTGAAAGAGAACTGCCGTCTGATGTGGGAAAATAAGCGTTCGTGGGACAGACATTGGAGAGAGCGGAGAGCGTTTTTGTATCAGAGGATACCGGGTTCCATTTATTGTAAAGGCATTGTGTTACCGGATTACTGTTTTCTGCGGCATCCGGGGAAGTGCTATTTGATAAAGAATCGGGATATTCGGAATGTGGCGCTGGGCATCCGGGCGTATACGGCCGGGCCGCGGCTGCATGTCAATGGAGATCTACACCGGAAACGGCGGCGAGAGGCCTTGTTTTCAGGTATATTATGCGGAAAAAGAAGAAATGCAGAAAGAGGCGTCGGCAATTCGGGGGACGGGGCTGCCGGAGGGGGAGGGAAAACGGAAAGACATGCTCATTGCAACACTTTTGTATAATGGATGATCTTATATAAAAAACAATTCTGTTTGGTCTGCAGTTTTTACTTTTTTTACCAACATTGACAGGATAAATTTTGGGAAGCCAACATTTAATTTGGCTTCCCATTTTCTATTTACCATATTAATCCTTGAAAAATTTATCAATAGATTTCTGTGTGATTTTGTAATACCTTTTTTCATATACTTCATATGAGATATAATCTTGTTTTTTTAACTTATTCATAATTTTTGTTACGCCTAGATGATGGCGCTCGACTAGTGAACCAATCTCTGCTGCTGTCATTGTTGTTGATCTATTATTATATAGTACTCTTAAAATATCAATTTCGATGTCTGGAAGACTATCTGCTTTCCATTTTGCAATTTCATCAGCTAATATTTTTTGTAATTCATTTGTTAAATTGATGCTGTTTTCTGCTTTACAACTTAGACAATATCCGAATCTTTTTGCAATCACATATTCATTTTTATCCTCGTATTTGTATCCACACTGGGAGCATACAGGAATTTCAACAGCATTTAAAGCAGCAGGAATAAAAGTGGTATAATTGAATTCGTCAAGACGCCAATAATCATATGCGCGTCGCAATTCTGGTTTTCCATAATCAATATTGTTTTCAAGGCATAAGCCGTAATTTAGACCATAATATGAGATTTTTGTTCCCGGTTTTCTGTTACTGCCTTCGTTAAATTTACTTACAATATAGTATAATTCTAAGGTTTGCAAAATATTTTCAACATCTTTTTCAACGTAAAAGTGTGATGACGGAAGCCAATATGTAATACCATTTTTATATTTCTCTAAGGTTTCTATATATAAATCTTTTATTTTT
>CAJUCC010000082.1 GCA_910585205.1 uncultured Lachnospiraceae bacterium | reverse complement strand
CCCTCGACACTACGGGTATGAACCGTATGCTCTAGCCAACTGAGCTATCTCGCCGTATAAATGAGTGGGACCTATAGGGCTCGAACCTATGACCCTCTGCTTGTAAGGCAGATGCTCTCCCAGCTGAGCTAAGATCCCATTCATACGGGCTGTATCTGCAACCCGCTCTGCTAGTATACTATTATTTACCATAGCTTGTCAAGTCATATTTTGCATTTTTTTGGATTTTTTAAAACAAACCAATCGGAGCAGAGAGCGGACACTATCGTATGTCCGCACAAATACAATACCCGCTCTCTGCCCGGTCCGACTGCCTGCCCTGCTTACATCCGTTCCGGCGCCGAAAACCCAAGCAGGTCGATACACGTCTCCAATATCGCTCCCGTCAGCATCAAAAGCGCAATCCAGCCTGCCTTCTTCTCTGCGTCTTCCTCTTTGAGGATATTCTGCTCATGATAAAAATGATTGAATACATTGGACAGATTATAAATATAAGCACACACTTTATGCGGTGCGGTATCCGCAAAAGCGGTTTCCACCATCGTCTGGAATCCTGCCAGCTCCATCATCAGGCTCTTTTCCGAAGCGCTCTGTGCCTCCCGGAGCGCCGCCGCCTGCGGAGCGCCGCCCTGTTCCGCGTATTTGCGCAGAATCGATTTGATGCGGGCGATCGTATACAGAATATAAGGGCCGGTGTCTCCCTCCGAGGAACTGAATTTTGCAATGTCAAAAATATAATCCTTGGAAGCCTGATTGGACAGATCGCCGTATTTTACCGCTGCCAGCGCCGCCTGTTCCGCAGTCCGGCGCGCCTCTTCCGGAGACATTTTCTCTCCCTCACCGGATGTGATTTTCTCATACATCCGCTCGTTGATGTCTCCAATCAGCGTTTCCAGGCGCATGACGCCGCCCTCCCGCGTCTTAAAAGCCTTGCCGTCGGGACCGTTCACCGTGCCGAATCCCAGAAACTGCAGCGCCGTCTCCGGCTTTACCAGTCCGGTCTTGCGGGCACAGCGAAATACCTGTTCAAAATACAGCTCCTGCCGTTTGTCTACAACGTAAATGATCGCATCCGGCCCGATCTGTTCCATCCGTTCCATAATTGTCGCCAGATCGGTCGTATTGTACAAAGACGCGCCGTCCGATTTTAAAATCATGCAGGGCGGTATCTCTCTGGTATCGCTCTCCTCTTTGACATCCACCACGAGCGCGCCGTCGCTTTCATGGGCATAGCCCTCTTTTTTCATATATTCCACCATGCCGGGAATGCGGTCATGCACATCGGATTCGCCTTTCCAGAGATCGAAATCCACATGCAGCCGTTCATAATTTCGCTTCAGATCCGCCACGGATACGGCAATGATATGATCCCACAGCGCCCGATAGCCGCGCACGCCGCTTTGCAGCTTATATGTGGCCTCCATGGCCTTCTCTTTATAGGCGGGCTCCACCTTTGAGCGGGCGCTGGCCGCCGGGTATATCTCCTCCAGCTCGGAAATGGTAAACGGCGCCTCCGCGGGATATGCCCCCTCATAAGCTTCGTCGAAATAGGGAAGCTGCGGCTGCCGCTCTTTCAGCTCCGTTATAATCAGTCCCATCTGCAGACCCCAGTCTCCCATATGAATATCGCCGATCACCGTATGCCCCAGATAGCGGGCAATGCGTTTGACACTCTCTCCGATCACGGCGGAACGCAGATGTCCCACATGCAGCGGCTTGGCCACATTGGGTCCGCCGTAATCAATGATAATCTTCTTTTTCTGCGCGGGCATTTCCAGACCGAACTTCTCGCTCTCTTCCATCTCCTTCAGATACGCCGTCAGAAAACTTTCCTTTATTTTCAGATTGAGAAAGCCCGGCGCAACGGCTTCCACCTGTGAGAACACGGCGTTTTCCCGCAGCGCTTGCGCCACGTCATTCGCAATCATAACCGGCGCCTTTTTGTAGCGTTTTGCTCCCGCCATGGCGCCGTTGCACTGATATTCACACAGATCCGGCCGGTTGGAAACCGTCACGCGCCCCAGTTCCTGTGCATATCCGGCCGCTTCGAACGCCGCCTCCACTTCCTTTGTAATCAAATCCAGTATCTTTTTCATATACTACAGCTTTTCCTTTCAGCCATTACTTTTCAGGATTCCACCCCTGCCGCCGTCCGGCAGCGCTCCCGCTCCGCCCGGGAGAACACGCAGCCGCAGTAATCCTGTCGGTACAGATCATACTTCTGCGACAACAGGACCGACTGCCTGAATCCATCCTTTTTCTTAAAATCCGACGGCAGAAACGGAATCGCATACCGCTCCCCCATCTCCCTGCCAATCGCATTCAATGTCTCTGCGTCTTTCAGCGGACTGATCGTCAGCGTCGTCGTAAAACAGTCAAATTCCTGCGACTTTGCCCTACGCGCAGTCTCTTCCAGACGCATCGCAAAACAGCGGCGGCACCGCTGCCCGCCCTCCGGGCACTGTTCCAGTCCCTGCGCCGCTTCCCAAAAAACGGCGGGGGTATAATCCCCCTCCTGCACGGCAATCGGGAAAACTTCCGCCGTCCCGGCATCCCGCTCCCTGTTCAGAGCTGCGATCAGACGCTTTTGTTCTTCCGCCCGCTTTCGGTATTCCTCCTGCTGCGTTATATTGGGATTATAATAAAACACCGTAATCCGAAAAAACGCCCGCAGATATACCAGCACATAACTGCTGCACGGCGCGCAACAGCTGTGCAGAAAGAGGCGCTTCCCCCGCTCTTCGGTTTTTGCCAGTATTGCTTCCAGCTCTTTTTGATAATTTCGTTTCATCACCGGACTTCTCCTGTCACCGCCTCATACGAGCCGCGCCGCACCGCGACTCAGCTCAGAGAGGCCACATCAATCAGCGTCAGATCCCCGGCCATGGCGTTTTCCAGACTGGTGACAAGCGCCCGGGCCGTATCAAGGCTGGTCAGACAATTCACGCCTGTCTCGATGGCCGTACGCCGGATCAGGAAACCGTCCCGGGACTTATCCCGCCCCTGTGTGGGGGTATCAATGACCAGATCGATCTTATGTCCGAGTATCAGGTCCATAACGGTCGGCGATTCCTGCTGAATCTTGTTGACCTTACGCGCTCTGATCCCCGCCTCTCGCAGCGCTTCCGCCGTACTCCGCGTCGCATAGATTGTATAGCCAAGCTTCTCAAAGCGTCGTCCGATTTCGATCGCCTCTCCCTTATCCGCATCCTTTACGGTAATAATCATCTGCCGGTACCGCGGCAGATCGACCCCCGATCCGAGAAACGCCTTATACAGCGCTTCCTGGAACGTGCGGGCGATTCCCAGACATTCTCCGGTCGATTTCATCTCCGGCCCCAGACTGATCTCCGCGCCGCGTATCTTTTCAAAAGAAAACACCGGCATCTTAATTGCCACATAGTCGGCTTCTCTCTGCAGCCCCGGCTCATATCCAAGTTCCCGGATCGTTTTGCCGATAATGACTTCCGCCGCCAGATCCACGATCGGAATGCCCGTCACCTTGCTGATATACGGCACCGTCCGCGAAGAACGGGGATTGACTTCGATCACATAGACATCCTCCCCGATCGCAATAAACTGAATATTGATCAGCCCCTTTACGTGCAGCGCCCGCGCCAGACGTCTCGTATACTCCGCAATCTTCTCTTTTACCGCCTCATCGATCGTGTGCGCCGGATATACGGAAATGCTGTCACCGGAATGCACGCCGGTGCGCTCGATATGCTCCATAATGCCCGGAATCAGAATATCCGTCCCGTCGCAGACCGCATCCACCTCGATCTCTTTTCCCTGCAGATATTTATCGACAAGAATCGGATGATCCTGTGCAATGCGGTTGATAATCTCCATAAATTCTTCGATTTCCTGATCGTTGATGGCGATCTGCATTCCCTGTCCGCCGAGCACATAGGAAGGCCGCACCAGCACCGGATACCCGAGGCGATTGGCCACCGCTTTCGCCTCCTGCGCCGTATAAACCGTACCGCCCGCAGCGCGGGGAATCCCGGTCTGCTCCAGTATCCGGTCAAACAGTTCCCGGTCTTCCGCGGCGTCCACGTCCTCCGCCTTTGTCCCCAGAATCGGCACGCCCATCTTCATCAGGCTTTCCGTCAGTTTAATCGCCGTCTGTCCGCCGAACTGCACGATTGCCCCGTCCGGTTCTTCCAGCCGCACGATATTTTCCACATCCTCCGGCGTCAGCGGTTCGAAATACAGCTTATCCGCTATATCAAAGTCCGTACTCACGGTTTCGGGATTGTTATTGATAATAATCGTCTCATATCCCGCTCTGGCAAACGCCCATGTGGCGTGTACGGAACAATAGTCAAACTCGATTCCCTGCCCGATGCGGATCGGCCCCGAGCCGAGCACCAGCACTTTCTTCCTGCCGTCCGTTTTCACCGCTTCGTTTTCACTGCCGAAGCAGGAATAGTAATACGGTGTGCTCGCTTCAAACTCGGCCGCACATGTGTCCACCATCTTAAAAGCGGCAGTAATCCCGTTCTCATAACGCATCTGCCTGATTTCCTGCTGCGGCACACCGGTCAGCCTTGCGATCACCGTATCGGGAAATTCCATCCGCTTCGCCTCTTTTAACAGTTCCACGGTAAGCGGCCCCTTACACAGCGCATCTTCCATCGTCACGAGAACATTCAGCTTATCGATAAACCAGCGGTCAATCATTGTAATCTCATGGATCTCGTCATAGCCTGCGCCCTTGCGCAATGCTTCCGCAATCACATAAATACGCTGGTCGTCCACTGTCTTCAGCCGTTCCTTACATTCTTCCGCGGTCAGTGCGCTGAAATCATAGCTGCGCAGGCAGTCCACATGCTGTTCCAGTGAACGGATGGCCTTCATCAATGCACCCTCAAAGTTCGTGCAGATACTCATAACCTCTCCGGTCGCCTTCATCTGCGTCGTCAGCGTCCGCTTGGCGGTAATAAATTTGTCAAACGGCAGCCTGGGCAGTTTCACCACGCAGTAATCCAGTGTCGGCTCGAAGCAGGCACATGTCTTACCCGTAATGGAATTTTTAATCTCATCCAGTGTATACCCCAGAGCGATCTTCGCCGCCACCTTGGCGATCGGATACCCGGTAGCCTTGCTGGCCAGTGCGGAAGACCGGCTGACACGGGGATTGACCTCGATCACACAGTATTCGAAACTGGTCGGGTGCAGGGCAAACTGCACATTACAGCCGCCGGTGATCTGCAGTTCGCTGATAATATTCAGCGCAGAGCTGCGCAGCATCTGATACTCTTTATCCCCCAGCGTCTGGGAAGGCGCCACGACAATACTGTCCCCGGTATGTACCCCGACCGGATCAATATTTTCCATATTGCAGACGGTAATGCAGTTGCCCGCACTGTCCCGCATCACCTCATATTCAATCTCTTTCCAGCCCGCAATACAGCGCTCCACAAGCACCTGCCCCACACGCGACAGGCGCAGGCCGTTTGCGAGGATTTCTTCCAGTTCGATCTGATTGTGCGCAATGCCGCCGCCGCTGCCGCCCAGTGTGTAGGCGGGGCGGAGCACGACCGGATACCCGATGCGCCCGGCAAAGGCCACGCCGTCCTCCACGCTTTCCACCACTTTGGAGGCTGCGCAGGGTTCGCCGATCTTTTCCATCGTATCCTTAAATTCCTGCCGGTCTTCCGCTTTCTTAATGGTGGCCGCTGTCGTCCCGAGCAGCGTAACATGGTGCCGCGCCAGAAACCCCGATTCCTCCAGTTCCATCCCGAGATTGAGCCCGGCCTGTCCGCCGAGCGTCGGCAGAATGCTGTCCGGCTTCTCCGTTTCGATCAACTGCTCCAGCACTTTAACCGTCAACGGCTCGATATACACCTTGTCCGCTATATCCTTATCCGTCATAATGGTCGCGGGATTGGAATTGACAAGCACCACTTCCACGCCCTCTTCCTTCAGGGAACGGCAGGCCTGTGTGCCGGCATAGTCAAACTCTGCCGCCTGTCCGATTACAATCGGACCCGAGCCGATTACAAGCACTTTTTTCACATTCGGATTTTTAGGCATTCTTCCCCACCTCCATCATCTCGATAAAACGGTCAAACAGATACCCCGAATCCTGCGGACCGGGACACGCCTCCGGGTGATACTGTACGGTAAAAATGTTTTTTCCCACATAGGACAGCCCTTCACAGGTGCCGTCATTGGCATTGATAAACGCAGGACGGGCAATATCGGCGTCGAGCTTCTCCATGTCCACCACATATCCGTGATTCTGAGAAGAAATATAAACCCGGCCGGTCTGCAGATCTTTGACCGGATGATTGCCGCCCCGATGTCCGTATTTCAGCTTGTATGTGTCCCCGCCGGTCGCCAGCGCCATCAACTGATGACCCAGACAAATGGCGAAAATCGGCACATCCGTTTCATACAGTTTCCGGATCTCCCGGATCACATCCTTACATTCCTTCGGATCTCCCGGTCCGTTGGAAAGCATAATGCCGTCCGGTTTATCGTCCAGTATTTCCTGCGCCGTCGTGCCCGCCGGATACACGGTAACGTCGATCCCCCGCTTTGCCAGCGAATCCGCAATATTATATTTCATGCCCAGGTCAAGCAGCGCCACCCGTTTTCCGGCGCCGTTGAGCGCCCGTACCAGCGTCGGCTTTTTTTCCTTCCCGCCGGTATAAACCGCACTGCCCGAAACAGGGCCGTTTTCGTCCAGAGAACGCGCTCCCCTGACCTCATATTTCTCTTTACAGGTGACTTTTTCCACAACCTTTCCCGTCGTGTAGGCTTTTAATTTCGGAAGAACCGTTTCCGGCTGCCGCGACGCATCGGTTGTAATCATGCCATTCATTGTACCCTTTTCCCGCAAAAGCCGGGTCAGCGCCCGTGTGTCAATGCCGGCAATCCCCGGTATATCATGCTCCGTAAGAAACTGCTGAATGCTCTTGTCGGAGCGAAAGTTACTGGCAATGCCCGAAAGCTCCCGTACGATAAAACCGTCCGGCCAGGGCCGCCCCGACTCCATATCCTCCATGCAGATTCCATAGTTTCCGATCAGGGGATAAGTCATGCATACTGCCTGTCCCGCATAGGAAGGATCGGTAAGCACTTCCAGATACCCCGCCATGGATGTGTTAAAAACGATTTCACTGATCATTTCCTTATCGGCGCCAATATGAATTCCCTCGAATACCGTGCCGTCTTCCAAAATCAAAAACGCCTTCATAGATACCTCCAGTCGTGAATGGCCTGTTTCTCCTGTCCGTTTGTCTCCGCAATTCGCTCTATTATAGCATAGAGGGAAATGAGCTTCAACAGGAATATGCCGATTCATGCGTTGCCACAAAAGAAACGCCGGTCAGAATGACCGGCAAAGATATGGAGATATAAGAGGACGCCTGCTGTCGGCAAAATCCATCCCGTGAAAATATAACCAAAGTGCCCGGTAATAGCAGACGCGCCACAAAAATGCAAAAGCATATCTGTTATTTGCGCCCGCTCTGCCGTTTCCTTCGCGCCCCGTCATCCGTAAAATTCCTTCGCAGCGCCCGCTCTGTCAAAATAACCGGAACAATCATTGCCGCACACTGTATCGTACAGAGTACGCCGCCCACATTCCCGATGACGTTTTCCGAATCACGAAAAAAAGGAACCTGCGCCGCGGCAGACACCGCCAGAAGAATCCAGCCGATCCGCCACCAGAGCTGTCCGCAGTACATATTCGCAAACTTCCATGTATCGATATTTTTCATGGAGCGCGCCGTCCGATACCCGACGATACCGTTAATTTTTCCGGGACAATGCTTCCACATCATTCTCCCACAGACGATCATCAACACCGGAACCAGCAGGTCACATACAAACATAAAAAACCGGAACCACATAGAATTTATCCTTGTTCTTTCTTCTTTTTCTTTTTCGGCTGCGGCAGTTCGTCGTACATTTCCGCCACCATCTGCCGCAGCAGTTCTCCGTTATCGAGAATGGTCACGGGCAGCATTTCTTTTGCGCCCTGATACGGCGGCTCCGGTATGCTGTCAGGCATAAATTTTTCTGCCGCCTTTGTCTTTTTGACGAGAAATCCGTTCGCATAGATCCCGCCAAAAATCCGCTCTCTGTAGTAAAACACATATCCGCCCATCATCGGGATATGCCGCACATCACCAAGCCCGGCGAGCTGATCCATAATATAATCTGCCAATTCCCTGTTACCTGCCATATGTTCTTTATTTTCCCTTCTGCAATGTCTGCATGCGCTGTTTTATGTTTTCGGCAAATTGTTCATCCGTATATTTGGGATCCCGTGTCTCCATCCAGATCCCGCACGGCGCCTCGCTGCATTCTCCGCAGTGATGCAGTCCCTTTTCGTGAACGGTACACGCATAAATCGCACATGTCCGGCCCTCCGGCGCATGAAAAACCTTTCCCTCACATTGACTGCACCCCTGGCACAATTCCCCGTAACAATAGCATGCGCCGCAATCCAGCCCGCATACACTGACCATACCACGTTCTTCCATACTCTCACAACTCCTTTCCGAATTTTCAGGTAAATTATTTTACCATTTCGGGCTGTGAAAGTCTTGTATATTTCCGACATAATCAAAGGCATACGCCCGCGCCGCTTCTATATCCATGCCATGATACCGTTTAAATTCCCGCATCAGATGTGACTGATCCGTATAACCGTAGCGGTGCACCGCGTCCGCAATCCGAAAATTCGGATTTCTCACAATCTCATTCCAGAGAAACTGATACCGGACCAGATTGCAGAGTTTTTTGGGTGTAATTCCGATGTAATCATGAAAAAGCCGCTCCAACTGCCTGCCGCTGACAAAGCAGTCCCGCGCCAGTTCCGCAGCCTGTCGGTTCCCTTCCCGTAAAAGGATCTGCCGCAGCGCCTGATCGACCGCTGTGCTGCGCCGGAGTCGGGACATCTGCGCGCGGAGCAGCGTTTCGGCAGCCCGGACCCGTTCCGTCAATGTATGCTGATCCCATAACCGCTGCCGCAGCGCCGCATCCAGACGGGAAAACCGGGAACGCACATCATAGCAGCCGTTTACCGTCCCTTTCAGAGAATCTTCGGAAAAGGCATATACACCCCATGCATAAAACCGAACCGCAAATACGGAGACAAGATGCCCGCACCCCGTATCGTCCGGATCCGGGAAGCTGGTATCGTTCACGCCGTAAAAGCGTCCGGTAATCGTATTGTCCGTATAATCGATATAGTAAATAATGTCCGCACATGTATCGGGAATAACCGGATACGGCGGCGCTGCCGTTTTCTTTTTTTGACAGGGCCGCTCACTCCCCCAGAAGCAGCGAATATATCCCGCCAATTCTGGCAAAGCCGGCGGCACTTCCCGGTACGCTTCGTTGTCCCGAAACGGCGCTGCCGTCAGTGGTATATAAAGTGTATCTCTCATGCGGTCATCCCTGCCCTGCTTTCCGCATCCTCCTTCTGACCACAATCTCCACAAAAACGGCAAACAGCACCAGTACGCCCGCCAATACCTGCGACACGGCGATGCCGCTGTGTCCGATCACCAGCTGATCGGTCCGCAGCCCTTCGATAAAAAAGCGTCCGAACCCGTATGCGCCCAGATATAGCAGCGCAACCTCGCCCTGAAACTTTTTCCGTTTCCGAAAAGCCAGCAGCAGGCAGAGTACCAGCACATTCCACATGCTTTCATAGAGGAATGTGGGATGTACCTGAATATAATTCGTTCCCTCCAGAATGTGTTCGGAAATCGAGGGGGAAATATATTCCGGCCGTACCGCCGCAATCGGCAGACGCATGGCGAAAAGATTATCGGTATATTGTCCGAACGCCTCCCGGTTCATGAAGTTGCCCCACCGGCCGATACTCTGCCCCAGAATCAATCCCATAATTCCGGTATCGCAGAGCCGGAAAAAAGAAAGCTTTTTCACCCGGCAGTAAATACCGGCAGTCAGAAACGCCGCGATCACCGTACCGTAAATCGCCAGCCCGCCATGCCGCAGGTTAAAAATCTCCAGCAGATTATCCTTATACATATCCCAGGAAAATATGACATAATAAATCCGGGAACCCAGGATACAGAAAAAAATGGCATAGATGGAAAAATCCCAGTAAATATCCGGATCCTGTCCCGTCACCTTTGCCTCACGCACCGCCATCAGAACACCCAGAATCACGCCCATACCGATAATCAGCCCATAAAACGCGATCGAAAACCCGAATACGGTCACCGTCTTCGGTACGTTTTCCAGATAAATGTGCAGATGCGGAAACGCAATATCCGTCACATCCATGATTTCATTCATGTATACACTCCTTTTCCCGCCTATACATTAAACCGGAACAAAATAACGTCCCCGTCCTTTACGACATACTCCTTGCCTTCCATGCCCACAAGCCCTTTTTCCCGGGCTGCGGCCAGCGAACCCTGTTCGAGTAAATCCTTATAGTTGACCACTTCGGCCTTGATAAAGCCACGCTCAAAATCCGTATGAATCTTCCCTGCGGCCTGCGGCGCCTTCGTCCCGATGCGGATTGTCCATGCCCTCGTCTCGTCCTCACCCGCCGTCAGAAAGCTCATCAGACCAAGCAGACGGTAGCTGGCGCGGATCAGCTTTTCAAGCCCTGATTCCTGCAGTCCCAGATCTTCCAGAAACATCGCCTTTTCTTCATCGTCCAGCTCTGCGATCTCCTGCTCGATCTGTGCGCAGATCACAAACACTTCGCTGCCCGTCTCCGCCGCAAATGCCCGCACTGCCTGTACGCCTGCATTTTTCGCGCCGTCGTCCGACAAATCGTCTTCCGCCACATTCGCGGCAAAGATAACCGGCTTTGCCGTCAGCAGGTTGTAGCTCTGAAACAGCGCCGTCTCGTCCTCATCCTCGCCCGCATCGAATCCGGCAGCCAGCTTTCCCGCCTCCAGATGCGCCCGCAGGCGTTCCAGGAGCGCCGCTTCTTTGGCCATCGACTTGTCCATCCGCGCGCCTTTTGCGACTTTTGCCGCTCTCCGTTCCAGTATCTCCAGATCGGAAAAAATCAATTCCAGATTGATCGTCTCAATATCGCGCAGCGGATCCACACTGCCGTCCACATGCACGACGTTTTCGTCCTCAAAGCATCTGACCACATGCACAATCGCATCCACTTCCCGGATATTGCTCAGAAACTGGTTGCCAAGTCCCTCGCCTTTGGACGCGCCCTTTACCAGTCCCGCTATATCGACAAACTCGATAACCGCCGGTGTCACCTTTTTTGAATGATACATATCCCCGAGCAGCTTTAACCGCTCGTCCGGGACCGCCACAATCCCGATATTCGGATCAATGGTGCAAAACGGATAATTGGCCGACTCCGCTCCCGCTTTCGTCAGCGAATTAAAGAGGGTACTCTTTCCCACATTTGGCAGACCTACGATGCCCAGTTTCATAATCTCTCACATCTCCTTTATTTTCAGTGGTTTCCGGTTTCGTTCCTGCTTCTGTCGCCCTTGCAGCAACGATATATCTTACATCTATGCGTCGAATCGCTCAGTGCATTGGTTTTATCTCTGACATAATCGCGTTTCCGATCACATCGCGGATATTCTGTCCATATTTCTCAACTCTTTTATAGAATCAAAGAGGCTGACACAGTGTATAATATTACCATATACAGCCTCTTTTTTCAACTTTATATTTCCGGGTTCATCCGGAAATCCCTTTCTCTTTTGCCTTATAACATATCTTCATAGTAATCACAGTCATTTTTCCTGAACGGATGTATTTCGGAGCAGGCGATTATGGTAATATCACTGCACTCCCGAAAGACCACTCTGAGTCTGTTTCTCAATCATAACCAAATTTTCTCAAGGTATTATCCCCGACTCTTTTATGGATGAAAAACTTTGTTGACAGGAATCAGGTATATCAGCCGCGGCGAAATGGCAACGGCAAACATACAACGCTTCCCCGGATCGTCAAAACGGGCGTGAAACGCTGATTGCTTTCGGTGGGAAGATATGCTATACTTGTAACCGATTATCCGGGCACTTTGGAGGGGTATTGAAATGAGTTTTTCTGATATGGTTGTAGGGAAAAACGGATTATTGGTAGAATTACGCTGCCATAATTCTTTCAACGAGAAAATTTATACAGATATTATAAACTATCTCCGTAAGCATTTGTCCGAATGGAAATCAACTGGTATAATGCCTGTTTCTGACGCAGTAGCCGTCTTTAATTTAATTGATGCGTTGTCTGGTGGAAGTCGATTTTGGAGTGAAGAAGTGGAACTGCAGGTGGAAGACGCTGTACTGGAAATACAGGAAATGATTGGTTCATTAGAAGAATAAACCACATATATATAGGAGGAACAGATGGCAAAGCGACCTGCATTTTTTGTCCATCAGGGAAAAGTAGTCAGTGAAGTATATTCGTTTGAATGGTATTCCGGTTTTGCAGTATCACAAAAACAGAAATCTATAAAAAGCCTGCACGATGCAATTATAAAAGCAGATGAAAACGCGAAACCATTGGAAATCAGCACTAAAAGCATGGAAACGCCAAGAACTAAATTAAGTGCGTTCAATCTCCAACTAAATAACCATGCCCTTGAGAATATTTTTCAGAGCGCTAAAGTTTTTGAGAACGGAGGACCTTATCTTGATTTGCTTGATATGTCACCGAAAGAAGCCAAACGCGATGAGAGATTGCGTAATTCAGGAAGTTTAAAAGCGTTT
>CAJUCC010000081.1 GCA_910585205.1 uncultured Lachnospiraceae bacterium | reverse complement strand
TTACATGTAAGTTTTTTAGATATAGAATTTTTAGAAACTCCAATTTTTTCTGCAAATTTTCCTTGAGTTCCATACATTTCAATTATTCTTCCTTTTAACTTATTATATGTATATGGCATATTCCTCACCTACCCTTTTCTTTTATATTTTAAGTTTAACACCGTTTAACTTCTCCGTCAAGCAAAAAGTTAAATCATTTCAAACTTTTCGCTTGAAAGTTTAACTATATTAGTGTATTATAGCTTTACACGAAACACTTGGAGAGACATCTATGAAAAACGAATTAACTGCAAAAAGAATACAGCTCGCTTTATCAAATGCTAATATGAAACCGCAGGAATTATCAGATATAACAGGGGTTAGTAAGGCTTCTATAAGCCAATATGTAAATGGATCACACGTACCCGGAAATATAAGTGCTGAAAAAATAGGAAAAATATTGAAAGTCAGTCCATTGTGGCTCATGGGTTTTGATGTTCCTATAGACAGAGCACCCGCTCCAAAAGAAAACTATCCTCAAAAAATCATGCAATATTATGATATGCTCAATGATACAGGTAAAAAAGAAGCAGAAAAACGTATCGAAGAACTTACACATGTTCCCAAATATTCTTTGAATACTAAAGTAGACAACAACCCTAATCGAAATAAGAATCAGCATAATGATTCTGTTGATGAATTAGAAGCAAGATATAAAAAAATGACCTCAAATTCTGCACAGAAAACGGATTGTACTGTTTCGAGTACTACAGACGGCACCGAAGTAACACAGGAAAAGGCATCTAACCTTTGAAATATTGCAATGCAAAACCATAATTTTGTAATTACCGAATATGAATTATACAGATGCAGAATATTATAACAATCGAAACAAATTTTAATGAATATTAAAAATTTGGTCCAATACTATTCATATATAGGAGGTATCTGTCATGGAATATGTTATAACTTTCACTTGGGACAATGAAGCTGATGTATGGATCGCGACAAGTAATGATATTCCCGGTCTTGTACTGGAATCAGGCTCATTCGATGCCTTATTAGAGCGTACGCGCTTCGCCATACCAGAATTGCTTTCATTGAATTCTTCCGGAAATCAGCCTTTTTCTCTGACATTCAAGTCAGAACGTCATGAAAGGATGGTTCTGTAATGGCAGAATATGAAAAGAGAGTCCGCAAAATCCTGTCGCAGTATGGTTGTTCCTTCCAGCGACGAGGAAAAGGTGATCATGACATCTGGTATAGTCCGATCACCGAACGCCATGTCACTGTAGACACAAAAATAAAATCGAGACATACTGCAAACGCCGTACTGAAACAAAGCGGAATCGATTATAAATTTTAAAATAAATATGAATGATACATAGGATGAAATTAACATGAACATAGAAGATTATTTGAAATCAAGAGTAGACGATCAGATAATATGGTATGATAAAAAATCTATATCATGTCAAAACAAATATAAGTGCACCCAGACAATAGAAATTATTCTGGCCGCACTTATCCCATTGCTATCTGCGTATAAGTCATGCCTGGAAATATTCAGAACATTATAACAAAATTGTGCAATGGCTGAATGAAGCGCAAAGTGAGGGAAAACTTATTTGGAAAAATTATTCCGTTCCTGTACACGATCCGTTGGTCGATCCCAATACCCCTGTTGGAAAAACATTACTGAAAGCTGAATTAAAAGAACAGATCAGCCCTGCTTCAAAAGTTATTATTTTAGCTGGCATGTATGCAGCTTATAGTGACTGGATTGATTATGAAATTAACACTGCTGTAAGCTATAACAAATACATCATTGGTGTTAAACCTTGGGGCCAGGAACGTATCCCTTCCAAAATCTCTAATAACGCTGATGTCATGGTCGGATGGAACAAAGATTCCGTGATAAATGCTATCATAAACTCCTAAGCGTATTATAACAGATGTAGAATAATATAACAATCGAAACGATTTTATAAGCATAAACATTCCGAGGGTTTTTGTTGTGGTGCATTACCGCTAAATAATTTCTTGCATTCAACTTTGTGACGTGTTACTATTAAAAAAAGGGAAAGCCAGAGGAGCGGCCTACCCTCTTTATGTAACGTACATTGGCATTTTACAATGCTTGGCCGTCACTATTGCTGGTAGTGGCGGCTATTTTCTTTTTCCCTTGAAAATTGTGTAACACAATCCTACAAGGGCACAAATGAACATTCCAATCTGAATCAATTCAGGATATGTAACATACATTGGCAATCCCCTCCTCTCTTTTGTACCCAGCAGGTATCTTGTTTGGAGGGTCGCCCCTCCGGTCATGGAGGGTAAGCCGCCCGGCTCTCTGGTTTCCCATGCCGCCATTATAGCATACGTTGTCACATGATTCAATTAAATGAACGATCTGACGCATATAATAGAAACACACTCATCAAAAAAGGAGACGTATATCTGATGATGAATAAAATACTGCGCTGCGCCATCTATATCCGTGTATCCACGGAAGAACAGCATCTGAACGGTCTTTCTCTGCCCGCGCAGAAAAAGGCCCTGACCGAGTTCGCGAAGCGAAACGGCTACAGCATTGTCGGATATTACGCGGATGAGGGAATTTCTGCCAGAAAACCGATGAGATACCGGAAAGGGCTGCTGCGCCTTCTGGAAGACGTAAAACGCGGTAAAATAGATATGATCCTTGTGACAAAGCTGGACAGATGGTTCCGCAACATCAAAGACTATAACATCACGGAGGAAATCTTACAGGCGCATCACTGCTACTGGAAGACCATCTATGAAAATTATGACTCTTCCACCGCCAACGGCCAGATGGTCATTAATATCATGCTCTCCGTCAATCAGGCGGAATGTGACCGCACCTCCGAACGCATTAAAGCCGTCCTGGATTACAAAAGGTCGATCGGTGAGGTCACGAGCGGCAGATGTGCCTGCTATGGTTACAAGATCGTCGATAACCGTCTTGTTAAGGACGAAAGCGTTTCCCCCATTATAGATGACGCTTATGCACATTACCTATCCTGCTACTCTATCCGGTCCACAATAGCCTATATACAAAATAAATACGGTGACAAAGCCCCTTCCTGCAATAAGATAGACCGTCTCTTTAAAAACGAAACCTATGCTGGAAAGGACAAAGACAATCTCCATTATTGTGAACCTTACATCTCCTTACAGCAATTTGAAAAGTTTAGACAAATCAGCGTTTCCAAAGTCCGCTCTGGGAATTACGATCCCTACATTTTCAGTTCTTTAATCAAATGTCCATGGTGTGGAAACAATTATACCGGCTATCGCAAAAAACAGAAGTTGAAAAATGGCGGTGAAAGTATATACATAAAATACAGATGTGCAAATAAATTCAATCGCCATTCCTGCGCCCACCTGACAGAACATATCATCGAAGAATACATGTTGACTCATGTGTCCTTCAGGCTGGATCAGGAGATCACTGATATACAATTCAAAAATCAAAATCGGAAAAATCATCAAATTAATCCTGAGTCTGTCCGGAAAGAAATGGAACGCCTGAATATCCTCTTTCAAAAAGGCAGAATTACGGAAGATTATTACGACGAACAATACAACGTCTTAGAAACCCGATTGATCGAATATGAACAGCACGAAAAATATGTCCCCATTGATGCTTATCGAGACCTTATCAAAACTTTCAGCGGAGACTGGCAAGCGTTATATCTGCAGCTTGATAAAGCTCATAAACAAGCATTTTGGAAAAGTACGATCAGGGATATACAGATTGACAAAGAAACACACCGCATTTGCGGATTTAATTTTCTCACAATTTTGGAGTAGTAAAAAACTTACACCGTGGAATTCGAGCCGCATGCGACCTCTCTCGAAGCCAAAGGCGACGGCTATGTCGTAGCATCCCTCGGTACGGACTCCGGCTATGTACCCTATACGGCGTTCAGCGCCAAGAGCAGCTATCTCAAGGAAAACCCGGAAACCATCCAGGCGTTCACCAATGCCCTGCAAAAGGGTATGGACTATGTCAACAGCCACAGCCCGGAGGAAATCGCCAAAATGATTCAGCCGCAGTTCGAAGAAACCGATCTGGAAACCATCACCACCATCGTTACCAGATATGCCGAACAGGATACCTGGGCCGATAATCTGATCTTTGAACAGGATGCGTTTACACTGCTGCAGAATATTCTCGAAGAATCCGGAGAACTCGAAAAGCGCGTTCCCTACGAAGCGCTGGTGACAAAAGAATTTGCGGAAAAAGCGGCAAAGCCGAAATAATTATTCCCTGTCGTATTTCCTGTCGTGGAAGCGGCGCTTTTCAGAGAGCGCCGCTTCTGCCTTTTCCATTGCGATATTCCGAGGGGGTACAACCGATCATATCGTGAAATACCCTGCCAAAATAACTGTTGGAGCTGAATCCGCAGTTCTCACCGATTGTCATGATGCTGTCGCCGGACTGCAGCAGCATCCGGGCAGCCGTCTGCACCCGATACCGGTTCAGATAACCGAACGGGGAATCGTTGATACAGCGTTTAAAACAGCGGCTGCATTCACGGCCGCTGACATTTGCCGCTTTCGCAATATCCTCCAACGTGATATGTTCTCTGTAATGTTCATGAATAAAACCAACCATCACTTTGATCCGTTCCTCGTCCTGCCGGTTTCTGACAACAGTCCGCGCCCGAATCTCTTCTGTCTGCTGAAAAAGCAGGCACCAGAGCGCAGACAGTTCCGACCGGATTGCAAATTCATAGCCAAACGCTTCCTCCCGGATCAGCTCTGCCATTTTGTTCAGATCAGCAATCATCCGTAAGTTCCGGTCACTGTCCGGGCGGATATGAAATGTCTGCAGGCTCTGACTCCGGATAACGGGCAGCAGATATTTCTGCTCCAGAAGGCTGCCCGGCGCGCCGGACAGATAATGCATGTCAAACAAATGGGCATACACCTGACATTCTTTTCCCGGCACGGCCCGAAAAGCGTGCATCACACCCGAATTGACAAAAATTGCTTCACCCTTTTGCAGCAGTGCCATCTCTTCTCCGGTCCGCAGGAACACTTCGCCTTCCGCTATATAATCAATCTCCAGTTCCGCATGCCAATGCCATGGGAAATCTCCGTTGATAAAATTTCCCAGATCCGTAAGCAGGCATCGATACGGCAGGCCCGTCCCGTTTTCCGGGAGAATTTCCTCGTTGTTTTCGCCCGCCCGAAAATCCGTTTTTATCAGCATCCTTCGTCCTCCTGCACAGATATAACAGGAGTCCCGCTTTTATGCGGAACTCCTGTTTGTATCGGTACGCTTAAAATGTTACCGGACCGCACTCCGTATTGATGACACAGCCGCAGCATCCCTGGCTGGTACCGCACACCTGTGTGGAAACGGGCGTCGCTGCCGGGTCGCGCGCAAGCTGTGTGTTATCCCAGCGCCTGTCGCGCAGCTCGGGAATCGGGTTGGGCGCGATTTCATACCGATAATCACACCCCCTGCCCTCAATCCGCCGCCGGATCACATTGTGGCTCGCAACACTGCATACATCGCCGTTTACCACATTCTGATACCAGTAGAATTTATCATCCGGCGGAAGTTGCAGCAACGGCACAACATATTCTTTCTTCTGAGTATTTCCCGTCGTCGTGCGAATTATCTCGCGCACATAGTCCACATTGGAGCGAAGCGCAAGTATCTCCGGGAAGTCGCCGCAGGGGATCACTTCCGTCCAGTCTTTGTCTTCATATTGCCGGAGCAGTTCTTTCGCCTTGTGCAGATGCGCGATCTCCTGTACCAGACACTGTTCCCAGATACAGCGAATCTCAGGATCACATTCGGTCAGCATACAGGAATAATACAGATAACACTCCGTATATTCGTGCATCAACAGGTCTTCCAGCCATGTGGCATTCGTGTCTTTCAGGCTTTCATACTGGCTGACATGTTCTTCCTCGATCATACCGATCTCCTGATACAGCCGCCTGCCCAGATCGGACTTGTCATACAACGCCGACACATTCATATAATAGTTCATCGTCTGCTGCTCGGCCGCCGTGATAATGCCCACGTTCAGCTTTGTCTGCACCGTCGCCTCCCGGTTGCAGATGTGGTGGAAAATGCTGTCCTTGGGGTATCTGTGCTCGGATATGGTCGGCCGGGCCGGCATAATCTCCGTATAACCGCCCACCAGTCTCTCCGGGCACGCGCCGTATTCATAGTCCAGCAGATTGGAATACCGATACAGATGATCGAAGTCTTCCAGCAGCGCAAAATTCAGCGCATTCTTTACATTACAGTCCGTCTCCTGCTTCGCCAGCGCAGCGGTCAGATCCACGGCAAGCTGCTCATAGGAAATCGTGTGCTCGAGTATCGTCTCGTTTTTCGGTTTCAGGCAGCTGATACGCTTTTGCTGCTGCTGTTCGCTCCTGCGGACAAGCGCCAGTTCCCGGCGCAGGTCGTTATCATTACAATGTCGGGAAAAATTTCTCGAAAACCACTGTGCTTCGAACTCCGTTCCGTTCATCAATACCACACGGCATTTTGTATAGGGATTCACGGTTTCTTTGTGATACGGACACGGATACATCCGGTTCCAGTCCATAAACCATTTCTCAACCGGAATGGGTTTCTCTTCGAATGGATTAAATTTCTGCATAAATCCTCCAAAAATTCTGTTACTTTACAATATGCAGAATATTTCATCCATTGCTTATCCTTTGTTATCTCCCTGCAATATACGCTTCCACTTCCGCCTTCTCCGGCATCACCTTCAAAGCGCCGCGCCTTGTCGTAATCAGGCTGGAAGCCCCGTTTGCAAATGTGAGCATCTCCTTCAGGCCGTCCTCCGTCAGATCATTCAGACCGTGCTCCAGCACATAATTCAGGATGCATGCGCAGAACGTATCACCTGCCCCCGTTGTCTCGATCGTATTTGGGTTCAGAAACGGCGACGCGGAAACCTGCATGCCGCCGTAATAAGCCACACTGCCTTCTTTGCCAAGCGTCGTCAGCATCAGTTTGATGTTGCCGTAATGCTGCAGCAGCCACTGTGCCCCTTCCGCTACGGTTTCGCATCCCGACACAAACAAAACTTCGTCATCGGAAATTTTCAGAATATCGCACTGTCCCAGTCCATACAGAATCTGCTCTTTTGCCAGTTCCAGGCTCTTCCAGAGCGGCGGGCGCAGATTGGGGTCAAAGGAAACGATAATGCCGTTCTCCTTTGCAACCGCAAGCGCTTTCTTCGTCGCCTCCCGCACCCCTTCATGGGTCATCGAAAGGGTTCCGAAATGAAAGATCGCCGTGTCTTTTATCATTTCTTCGTTTACTTCGGACACATCCAGCATCATGTCCGCCCCCGGATTGCGGTAGAACGCAAAATCCCGGTCTCCGTCCGGCGCCGTATGTACAAAAGCCAGCGTCGTGCGCACATCATCATCCATATACAGACATTCCGTGCCGATCCCCAGCTCATCCAGCACCGCCTTCAGCATGACACCGAACTGGTCCTTTCCCACTTTCCCCATAAAAGCGGTCTTTTTACCGAGTTTATTCAGCATGGCAAGCACATTGCAGGGCGCACCGCCCGGATTGGCCTCAAACAGAGGATTTCCCTGCCCGCTTACCGCATTTTCCGTAAAATCAACCAAAAGTTCTCCCAGTGCCAGTACATCATAGTTTGCCATCTCGTAACCCTCCATATTTTTATATTATAATAAAATTATAAAATCCTGCCTTTCCATTTGCAACCCGAATTTTACCGGCGCAGATATTTCCCGATCTGCCGCTGAAGAATCCGCATCGAATTGTCAATATTGTCATCATCCTCGATCATCCGGTTGATTTCATTGTCCGCCATTGTCAGAGCATCGGCATATCTGGGGAATTTCGGAGTTACCACCCCGTTTTCAATTACATCGCTGACAAGGTTATTGTCGATGAACTTTTCGTTTTTTTCCATATCCGCCTGCAGAATCTCCTCTGTCTCTTTCGACTGTGTCACCTGTTTCAGCACGGACACCCCCTGCGAATAGCGGAACAGATCCATCTGGATCTCCTCATCATACGTCAGCAGTTTCAGAAATTCCCACGCCAGCTGTTCGTGTTCCGTATGATTGCTGATCCCCATCAGGAGTGTGTTAATATCCGAGGTATTCCCGCCCTGTGCCCCGGCCGGCAGCGTAATGCAGTCCCACTGAAACTTGGTATACTTTTTAATCTTGTACGGATAGGTTTTATAAATCCGGTATTCCGTAAAGGGCAGCGGCATAAAGGCCACATTGCCGGCGTCGAAGTCGTCTCTCGTCACTTTCTGCCGACGGTTCAGATCCGTGATCTGTTTCGTAAACCGAACAGCCTCCACAACCCGCTCATCGTTAAAATAACTCTCGCTGCCGTTTTCGTCAAACAGCCGCGCCCCGTTCGAATACGCAGCCTCCCGCCATCCGTAATTATAGGTTCCGAACTGATCCAGCAGGCCGTCTCCGTCCTTATCCTTTGTCACCTTTTGGCAGATCCGATACAGATCATCCCATGTCCAGTCATTATCCGGTACGAACAGCCCCTCCCGATTTAACAGCGATTTGTTCACAAACATCAGCGTGGGAACGGTCTCATAGGGCAGCGCATACTGCCTGCCGCCGTACTTTCCCGCCTGCAGCGCCGTGCTGTAATAGCATGTTTTGTCAAAATCGGGATCGGACAGCATCAGCGGCTCCAGATCTTTCATAATGCCGATCTCCGCAAACTGATTAAAGTCTTCTCCCAGTACCATAAAGACATCCGGCTCTTTCCCCCGCAGCGTCTGACGGGAAAACCATTCCGAATAGCTTTCCTTGCGAATGCCGCTGTAGTAGTGCACTTCTACGTTTTTATGGCTTGCCTCGAACTTTTCGATGGCTTTGTCGATAATGACATAACTGTTTGCATTCGCCACATCCCAGTTGCTTCCCGCGAAAATGCCAACCTCCAGAACCGTTACGCGGTTGCTCTGCCAGATGCATACGGCAGCCGTCAGCATCGCAAGGCAAAACATAATCACGCTCAGGCCAATCTTCTTTTTTCTGTTCATACGTCATCCGGCTTTCTTTTGCTGACACCGGTCTGCACCGCCCATATCGCCAGCTGTGTCCGGTCCCGCAGTCCCAGTTTATTCAGTATCGCGCTCAGATAATTGCGCACGGTGCCCTCCGACAAGTTCAGATTGCCCGCCACTTCTTTGTTGGAAGCGCCGAATTCCACCTGCTCGATAATTTTCCACTCCGTCTTTGTCAGTTCCTTTTCATTCTGCTCCTCTACCTGTATCGTATAATCCGCCTTTGCCATCTGGGAAAAGAGCTTTACAACCTTGGTCGCAATATCGGGATTAATCATGGCGCGGCCGCTGTGTACGGTGCGAATCGCTTCCGCGAGTTCCTCCATCGAAACCCCTTTCAGCAGATAGCCGCTTGCGCCGAATTTCAGCGCATTGTAGACAAATTCGTCGTCGTCAAAAGTGGTCAGAATAATAATCTTGATTTCGGGATAATTCTCCTTGATAATCTTCGTACATTGTACCCCGTCCATTTTCGGCATGCGGATGTCCATGAGAATCACGTCCGGCGTTTCTTTTCGGATGCTCTGGATTACCTCCTGTCCGTTGGAAGCCGTATCGATAACTTCCATGTCCTCTTTCGTATTCAGTACGATCTGCAGGCTCTGCCGTATCAGTTCCTGATCGTCTGCAATCAGTATTTTAATCATATTCTTCACCCCAGCGGATCGGTATTCTGGCGATAACACTGAAACCGTTATCACTCTGAAACTCCACAGTGCCGTTCAGCATGCCGATCCGTTCCATAATATGTTTTGTCCCGAATCCGTTTTTGATTTCGCTGCAACCGATTCCGTTATCATTGATCGTAAGCACAATCATATCGTCCTGCCGCTCCATGACAATGCGGACCCGGCTGGCCCGCCCGTGGCGCATGGCGTTTGTCAGACTTTCCTGGATCACCCGGTATATGGCGCTTTCTTCGTCCTCATCGAATTTCAGCTTCCGGATCCGGCAGTCAAAGAAAATCTGCATATCCGTAATAGACTTCATATCCGTAATCATCTTGGTAATGGCCGACTCCAGACTGAGCCGTTCCAGTGCATCCGGTTTCAGCTCATTGACCGAGCGCCGGATGTCCAGCAGTCCGTTTCGGGCCACATCGGAGATTCGTTCCAGATGTGCCTTCGTCTCCCCGGGCGCAATCTCCGCCGTCGCAATACAGGCGTCAATCCCTACGGAAATACCGGTCAGCGTATGCCCGAGCGTATCATGAATCTCTCTGGCCAGACGGTTGCGCTCCCGCGTCTCGCCCATGCGTTCCGTAATTTTGGCGTACTCCTGTAACTGGTTATTGGCATTTTCCAGATCCGCATTGGTCTTTCGGATTTCCTCATACAGCAGGTTGACCTCGTCGATCGCCCCTCGCTGCTGCTGTATCATCAAAATACAATAAATCATAAACAATACAATATTCAGTGATGTGAGCAGATTGTATGCTCCCAGCAAATATTGCTGCGCGGAGGTATCGTAATAATTGATATAATCATTGATGGAATACAGTTTCATGTTGATGGAGAGGAGCTTGGAATCCGTCAGCGGGAAACTGCTCATCGCCAGACAAATCACCAGATATTTTCCCTTGTCTCCCTTGACGTGGTATATGACACCGGTAAACACAAGGAAAAATATTCCGTTATAGTTAAAATTCAGAACCCAGACGATCGCTGCGCTCACAATAAATTCCAGCACAAGGGTGAGATATATTTTCCCGGTCTGGTTTCCGCCGTCCCGCTCCTGCTTTTCGCTGTACTTTTCCTGTACGATAAAAATGCCCACCAGCAGCACATATAATACGACAACCAAGGCCACATTCGTTGCCGGCTGTACCGGAAGCGCATGCAGGGTATCCAGAAAATCCCTCGCCTCATAGCGGGAGCAGATCCATTCCGTCGTAACGGCAATAAACACCGAGGCAAACAGCACTGCGATAAAATTCACCGCCATCATAATGACTCTCACGTCACGCAGTTTTACCTTCTGCACAGACATCCCTCCCCTGCTTTCACTGCCAGCCTGCCAGATCAAAATCGTCGATATTATCCCGCGTAATCATCGCAACCGGAACGATCACAAGTTTCTCGACTTCCTCGCCGTCCAGATAGGCATAAGCCATCGCAAGCGCTTCATTGGCAATCAGAAGCGGCTGCTGTGCACTGCTGCCCTCCATATAGCCTTCCTTTATCATAACCTTGCCGTCCGGCGAGCCGTCGATGCCATAGATCAGGATACCGTCCTGCATCTGATTCATCTGCAGCGCTGCCAGCGCGCCCAATGCGGTCGGGTCATTGCCGCCGAGCACCACATCAAACTCCTGTCCCGAGCGCAGCAATTCCTGCATGACATCCATGGAAATCTCCAGTTCTCCTCTCCCGTGCAGCCAGGAGACAACCTCGTATGCCTCGTTTCCCGCAATCGTATCGAGAAATCCCCGCACCCTGTCATCGATCGATTTCGTGCCCGGACTGTCGATTACGACCACCCGGGCGCGGCTGCGTTTGCGCATCATATCCCGGGCGCACTGTACGCCGGCGTCATAGTTGTCCGATAGAATGGAAAAGGCCACGTATTCGTCATCGTATACATTGGTATCAATGACAAAGACCGGAACGCCCGCCTCTTTGCAGGCAACCAGCGCAGGTCTGACGGTTTCCCAGTTGACCGGATTCAAAAAAAGGCCGGTAATGCCTTCCTCCAGCATGTCCAGTATCTGCTCATTCTGCTTCTCCTGATCCTGCGCAGGGTCACGGAATATCAGTATATCGCCGTTTGCCTCCACAATCTCCTCGATCTCGGCATTCATATCCTGAAAATAAGGATTATTCATCGTCATATATGTCGCGCCGAATTTTCTGACCCGCTGCCCGCTTTCCTTCTTCCCCGGCGGCATGGCAGTATCCATGCACAGAAGAATCATTGCCAGCAGCGATCCCGCCAGTATGCATACAACTATAAACTTCCTGTTACCGGCATATTCCTTCATCCATTCACCCACAATACGAAAACCACCCGGCAGCCTTACGGCTGCCAGGTGACTTACGGTATCCTTTGTTTATTATTGTATCATATTCGTAAAATTTTACCACAACTGATTTTTTACAGTTTGGTTTTTTTGTTTCTGATGTAATCCAGATAAACAGCCAGCAGGATAACGCAGCCTTTTACCACGTACTGCCAGAAAGAGTTGACGTTCATCAGATTCAGACCGTTATTCAACACACCGATAATCAGACCACCGATGATTGTGCCGCCGATTTTACCGGAACCGCCGGCCATACTCGTTCCGCCTACGACAACCGCTGCAATGGCGTCCATCTCTGCACCGTCACCTGCGGTAGGCTGCCCGGAATACATACGGGAAGCCAGCACGATACCTGCCAGACCTGCCATAATACCGGAATATGTATGAACGAGGAATTTTACCCTTGCCACGCTGATGCCGGAGAACTCCGCCGCCTGCGCGTTGCCGCCCACGGCATACAGATGACGGCCCAGTTTTGTTTTATTCATAATCATTGCCGTAACAAACAGCACGATTACTAAAAGCACAACCGGCGTCGGGACCGGTCCGATATAGCCCGCGCCCACGAACTGCCATTCTTTTGTCACAACACGCACCGGCGACCCGCCCGTATATACATAGGCAAGACCTTTCGCAATGTTCATCGTCGCCAGTGTTACGATAAAGGGCGGGATTGTCGTGCTGGAAATCACATACCCGTTAAACATGCCGACAACCAGACCAACCAGCACACCGCAGAGCAGTGCAACCGCCAGCGGCAGATTGTACCGGGATACGCAGCCCGCAGCCACACAGCCGGACATGGCGATAACAGAACCCACCGAAAGGTCGATTCCGCCGAGAATAATAACCATTGTCATACCACATGCCAGATACAGGTTGGTGGAAATCTGACGAAGTACGTTAAACACATTCTTCTGTGTCAGAAAGGAACTTCTGGTAAGCGGATTAACCGCCAGAAAGAGACACAATACCAAAAGCGCTACGATAATACCCAAATTTTCTTTGAAATATATTTTTGCTGCCTTAACGAATCTCGAACCTGAAGTGTTCTGCGCAGCAACTGCTTTTTCTTCAGCCATAGATGTTTTCCTCCTTATCTGTTTCCTAATTTGCCGCAAGCTTCATGATCGCTTCCTGTGATACTTCATCCCTTGACAGGCAGCCCGTAATATTTCCCTCACTCATAACATAAATACGATCGCTCATGTTGATAATTTCCGGAAGTTCCGAAGAAATCATAATAATGGACATGCCCTGTTTCACAAGATCGTTCATAATTGCATAAATCTCGGATTTCGCCCCTACATCGACACCTCTCGTAGGCTCATCCAGAATCAGAATCTTTGGATTGGTCGCAAGCCATCTGCCGATAATAACCTTCTGCTGGTTCCCGCCGGAAAGATTCCCGATCAGCTGTTCCTGCGTAGGTGTCTTCGTAGACAGCATATCAATGTATTTCTGTGTGATCTCCTCTTCCTTTGCCCCGTCCACAAAAATACCTTTGATAAAGTCTCCCAACACCTCTATGGTCGAATTATAGCGTACGCTCTGTACCTTATACAAGCCTTCCAGCTTTCTGTCCTCCGGCACAAGCGCAAGCCCGTATTTCATGGCCTCGATGGGATTGTGAATCTGCACCTGACTGCCTTCGATCTCAATGCTCCCTTTATAGTTCTTCGTTAATCCGAAGATGCATTTCATTACCTCGCTCCGGCCCGCGCCGACCAATCCGGCAAATCCTACGATTTCGCCCTTTCTGACCTCAAAGCTGGCATCTTTCGCCATCTTGCCGTCCGATATGTGATCGCATTTCAGAATAACGTCTCCCGGCTGCTGGAAATCTCTTGTATAGTAGTTGGTCAGCTCCCGGCCAACCATCATGGCAATCAGTTCGTCTTTGTTCGTCTCTTTGACAACCTTAGTTCCCACATATTCCCCGTCACGCATAACCGTAACCTTATCGCAGATCTGCTCCAGCTCGCTCATCTTATGGGAAATATAGATAATGCCCACGCCCTTTGCCGTCAGGCCGCGCATTGTCTCAAATAAAAACTCCACTTCCTTGTCGGAAATAGAAGAGGTCGGCTCATCCATAACCAGAATTTTCGAATTAAATGAAATGGCTTTTACGATTTCCACCATCTGCTGCTGTGCGATTGTCAGACTTCCGACCAGTGTATCGGCCGCAATCCCCATGCCGTTTGCATCCAGCAACGCCTGCGCATCGTCCGTCATCTTTCTGTGATCCACGAACTTGCCCTTCATCGGCTCTCTGCCGAGAAAAATATTTTCCGCAACTGTCATATACGGCACAAGCACCAGCTCCTGATGGATAATTGCCACACCGTTTTCATGCGAACTCTTTACACTGTCAATCTTTACCTTTTTTCCTTCAATGAAGATTTCGCCTTCTTCCGCTATGTAAATACCGCCCAGGACTTTGATTAACGTAGATTTCCCGGCTCCGTTTTCGCCAAGAAGCGCATGTACTTCCCCCGCCTCAACCGTAAGGCTTACATTATTCAGCGCCAGCACGCCCGGAAACCGTTTGTGAATCCCTTTCATTTCCAGTAAGTATTCTTCAGCCAAACCCTATCACCTTCCTTTATCTGTCCTATTCATCGCTAAAAAAATAGGCCACATAGATGCTCGCATTTATATGGCCTATGTTTTTGTGTTTATTTATCCCTTACCCACACTGCGCTTCGCTCCGTGTGGGTAGCGCAAAATTGCTTCGCAATACGGGCTTACGCCCGTCCCGGGAAACCCGCACTGCGCTTCGCTCCGTGTGGGTAGCGCAAAATTGCTTCGCAATTTTGCTTTACTGCCATCCGTCTGTGCCGTAGTCAGCTACGTTGTCGGCTGTAATCAGGAATGTCTCAACAGGGTATCTGTCGTCTACTTCGTTGCCGCCCAGGAAATCGTACATAATTTCTACGGATTTCTTTGCGATGCTGATAGGAGACTGTGCGCCTGTACCTTCGATCAGGGACTCGCCGGAAGCAAGTTCTGCCTTGATGTCAGGAGAACCGTCAACGCCATAGATCATGCAGTCTGTCAGGCCTGCTGCGTTTGCTGCTGCCAGTGCACCGAGTGCTGTCGGGTCGTTTCCGCCGAAGATCGCAACTACGTCGCCGTGTGCCTGCAGAAGGTCTTCTGCGATACCCATGGATACTTCCAGATTACCTTTTGCATCCTGCTGTGCAACGATTTCAAAACCTTTGCCTTCGATTGCATCCAGGAAACCGTTTGTTCTGTCAACAACGGAGTTCATGGTCGGGGAATCCAATACGATGATCGGACCGCCGTCCGGGCATTTCTTAACAAGGTCTTCACCGCAAACCTTACCTGCATTGTAGTTATCGGAACCTGCATAAGAAGTAACATAGCTCAGATCCGCAACTTCCGTATCAAAGTTGATAATCGGAATGCCTGCTTCTTTCAGCATATCCAGAGCCGGTAAAATACCTTCAGCCTCTGCCGGATTCAGGAAGATACCGTCAAGATCCTGAGAGATCAGATCTTCGATACCGCTGATCTGACGGGTAACGTCATTCGCAGGGTCGAAAGATACGAGTGTATCACCGTTTGCTTCCACTTCTTCACGGATTGTCTGTTCCAGAATAACGAAGAACGGGTTGGAGCCGTCCATACAGGTATAACCGAATTTATAACCGCCTTCCGGTCTTTCACCTGCCTGTGCTTCCGCCTCTGCAACTGCGTCCTCTGCAACATCCGCTGCCGCATCCTCAGCTGCAGGAGCTGCTGCATCTTCTCCCGTTGTGGGAGCCGTTGTTTCTGCCGGCTGAGAACCGCATCCTACCAGCATGGAAACTGCCATTGCTGTGCAAAGAAGTACGCTTACTACTTTTTTCTTCATCCTTTTTTCCTCCCTAAAAAGATTTATTTTTAATACAAATTTATCATAACGGAAATCCGATGTGCCGGCACCTGTCTAATGTAATGACTTTTACATGACTTTCGTCATAATTTCAGCAAAAAATATGACATTTGTCATATTGTAATTTTTTCCTGCCCTCTTGACTTTCCGGCAAAACGGTGTATTATTGTATTAATCACTTAGTACAATAATACATTTTGGAAAGGAAGAATGCCTATGGCATGGAAACTGGACTCAGACAGACCCATATATACCCAGCTTCTGGAACAGATTCAAATGCGGATTGTCTCCGGACATTACCCCGCGGGATACCGTCTGCCCAGTGTCAGGGAACTGGCCGCTGAGGCAGGCGTCAACCCCAATACAATGCAGAAGGCGCTGGCGGAGCTTGAGCAGCGCGGTCTGCTCCGAAGCCAGCGGACAGCCGGACGTTATGTCACGGAAGATACGGAATTCACACGACGGATCAGACAGACGCTGGCTCAGGAAGCGCTGACCTGCTTCTTTCAGAATATGCGCCGGCTCGGATATGAAGAAACGGAAATCCTGTCTTTTTTAAAGGCAGCTTGTGAGGAGGATTAACATGAACTATTTACTGGAAGCCAATGCCCTGTGCAAATGTTATCAGAAAAAATCCGCACCGGCATTAAACGAACTGACACTGCGGATTCCCGGCGGCCGCATTATCGGGCTGCTCGGTCCCAACGGGAGCGGCAAGACCACTTTCATCAAACTGATTAACGGACTGTTGACCCCGACTTCCGGCACACTGACCGTCAACGGCTTTGCCCCGGGACCGGAAACCAAAGCAATGATCTCTTACCTGCCCGAACGCACCTGCCTCCAGAATTCCATGAAGGTGGAGCAGCTGATCGGATTTTTTGCGGATTTTTATGCGGATTTCTCCGTGGAAACGGCATACGGCATGTTCGCCTCTCTGGGAATCGATCCCTCCGCCAGACTGAAGACTCTTTCAAAGGGAACCCGGGAAAAGGTTCAACTCATTCTGGTTATGAGCCGGCGCGCGCAGCTTTATATCCTGGACGAACCGATCGCAGGCGTTGATCCGGCAGCCAGGGACTATATTCTGAAAACCATTATTTCCAATTATAATGAAAATGCCACCATTCTGCTGTCCACACATTTGATTTCGGACATTGAAAACATTCTCGACGATGTGATCTTTATCCGCAACGGCAACGTGATCTTATACGCGCCTGCCGAGCAGATCCGGGAAGAAAAGGGCAAATCGTTAGACGCTTATTTCAGGGAGGTGTTTGTATGCTGAAACATTTAGTAAAATATGAGTGGCAGGCATGCCAAAAGGTACTTGTTATTATCAATGCGTTCACGGTCTTTATCACAATCCTCGGGATGTTGACAATCACCACGCTGGATTATGACCTGAATTCGGGTGCAAAGTCCATCGTCATATTTATCTTTATGATGTATTATATTACGATTATAAGTGTGGCCTTTGCCATGTCGCTCTACTGTGCCATCCGCTTTTATCGGAATCTTTATACCGACGAAGGGTATCTGATGCATACACTGCCGGTGACAAAGCGTCAGCTCGTCATCTCCAAACTGCTGATTCATTGTCTCTGTATGCTGATTACCGAACTGATTACGATGGTCAGCATCGTGCTGCTGCTGATGCCGCTGTTGGCCAGACTGCTGGATACGCCCGATCTGTTTTTGCACAATCTGCTGAATGCCCTGCCCGAACTGTGCCGGTCCGCAGGCATCTCCCTGTCGGTTTTCATTCTGGTCGGCTCCGTTTCCAATTTTATCGGTCTGGCCAGCGGCATCCTGATGATCTATTGCGCCATAATCCTGGGACAGACCTTCCACCGGCATAAAGTCATGGGCTCCATCCTCTGCTATATCGGCCTCTATTCTCTGGTACAGTCTGTCACCAGCGCACTGATTATGCCCCAGACAATCCAGCTTGGCAATGTGGACTTTTCACCTGTGGACTTTCTTATCCATGCCATACCAACCACATCGATCGCCAGCCTGTTTCTCGGCATCCTCTGGTATGTGATTACACTGCATATGATGAATAAAAAATTAAATTTGGATTAAATTAAATTGCAGCCGGTTGATGTCCGGTGTCACGCAAAGATACCTCTGCATATGATAACAAAAAATGCAGAGGCATCTTTATGTATGAATATCCTTTTGGAAAAGCCCAACAGGCACCCGCTTCGGAAGGCGAGCTGCGGATTTCCGTCATCTCTTCTGTCGGTATGATTCCCATACCAAACGCGGCCGTTACCATCTCCTATACCGGCGATCCGCAGACACCTCTTTTAAATCTTACGACCGACGAGAGCGGCCAGACACCGCCTGTTATGCTCGCGGCTCCGAACGTGGAGTACAGCCTGGAGCCGGAACAACTGGTCCAGCCCTATTCCGAATATAATATAGAAGTAACAGCCGAAGGGTACGAACCGGTTCTGATTTCCGGTACGGAAATACTCCCGGATGTCACCGCCATACAGCCTGTCACCATGATTCCGCTTGAATCCGGCGAACGGGAGGAAGAAATCTTTATTCCCGAGCACACCCTGTACGGCGTGTATCCGCCTAAAATTCCCGAAGACGAAATCAAACCCATGGATGAAACCGGTGAAATCGTTTTAAGCCACGTCGTCATCCCGGAATTTATCGTTGTACACGACGGCGTCCCCTCCGACCCTTCCGCACAAAATTATTATGTCCGCTACAAAGACTACATCAAGAACGTGGCTTCCTGCGAAATCTATGCCACATGGCCGGAATCCGCCATCTACGCCAATATTTTGGTTATTATGTCCTTTACACTCAACCGGGTATATACGGAATGGTATCGGAACCCATTGTTTCGCGCACCGTTTCTTCCCCGCAGGCATTGATAAAATCCGTCCTGCGAATTCTGAACGTAATCCCGATTTCGTCATCTCTCACATCGATTCTTTCGATCAGTGACGCCAGCAGCATTTTTCTGGTCGGAATGTCTGCTTCATCAAACACCCGCCCCCAGTCCGGCGCGGTTTCCGTATCCTTCTCCAAAGCATCCTTCTCCGCTCGGATCGCTTCCTTTTTTCTGCGCACTGACGCCATATGCTGCCGCAGCGCCTTCAATCGCTCCTGTCGCTCGCCGATCATTCTTGCCAGAGCTTCCGCCGAAAAGCAGTAATCTCCCCTGATCGCATCCGGAAGTTTGTCTTCCAGTGCGCCAATATCTTTTGTCAGTCGTTCGATCTCCCCTGCCGCTGCCTTTTCTTCTCTTGCATAATCCGCCTCCTGCCGGCTCTTCCTGCTCCGTACTTCCTGCATGACATCGATTTTCTTCAGCCTGCTCAGATAATCCCTGACCACCCGTAATACCGGCTCCTCCAGAAATCCCTGTGAATAGCAGCTTCTTTCCCTGCATGTTCCGGGACAGCCGTACCGCCCCAGACAGGACACTTTTTCCGTACCGTCCTTTGTCGTCCAATGATTGCTGTAGCCGGTACTTTTCAGGCGCCTGCCGCAATACCCGCAATATGCGATTCCCAGCAGCGCCAGCCTGCCTCTGGGATTAAACGGCGCATGATACTGTTTCTCATACAGAGCCGCCGCCTTATCCCTGCTTTCTTTCAGATGCGCATTTCTCGACTCTCTGATCTCCTGTGCTTTTTCCCAGTCCGGCTGCGAAACGATAACGATGTCTCTGCACTGTTCCTGCGACAGAATCCACTCCGTTCTGTCGAGCCGCCTGTAAGTCGTTCCTTTTTCCCGCCGATGAATGGCAAAATACCCCATATAAACAGGATTCCTGAGAATACCGCACACCGTGCCGCCCTTCCATTGGTCTGTGGTGGCAGCCGGTATGCCCGCTCTGTTCAGTTCTTTTGCAATCTTTTCATATCCGTATCCTTTGCAGAGATACAAATGATATATCTTCCGCACAACCACGGCTTCCCGTTCGCATATTTCCAGTTTCTTCAGCCTTCTCCCATGATTGCTTATCACCCCGGAATCCGTCAGCCGGTATCCGTAAGGCGCTTTGCCGCCTGTGAACTTTCCGGCCTTTGTCATTTCCGCCCTGGCATCTTTTACCCGCATGCTCGTTTTTCTGCTCTCGCCTTCATTTTGCCAGAAACGGATATAATTCAGAAGTTTGTCAATATGCTCCTCGCTTTTTAACTTTCCGTCCCTGACCGTCCAGACTTCAACGCCCAGGCTGTTTAATGTACTGATATAAAAGGTATATTCTTCTCTGCGTCCGATGCGGTCCGACATGTACGCAAGCAGAATATCAAACGCATGATTTCTGGCATCCGCAATAATCTGCATCAGCACTTCCCGGTCCTGCACACTGTTTTTGTATGCGGATACGGCTTTCTCCACATACTCGCCGTCCAGTTCCCAGTCCGGCTGTCCGGCGATATAGCCGGCAAGTTCCGCCCGCTGTACCGGAATATCGTCGTCGTATAACTGCTGTCTGGAAGATACCCGCAGCAATGTTCTCACTCTTTTACCCGCCATATCTTTCTCCCTTTATACCGCGCTCATGTCTGATACGATAACGCCGGCAGTTCTGTATTCTCCCTGCTTTCGTCCCGTTCCATGTAGATTTTCTTTAAATTATCATAAAACAGTCCCGCGTTTTTACCGCTCTGCTCTTCCGAGAATCGGAGATAAACGCTTATGTTTTTTTGTCTGTAGACAACGTCCGTCTGTATGGTCTGATTATATTCCGCCATGCCGTTCCCGCTTTTCTGACTCTTTTCATCTATAACAGTATGACACTTTTGCCTGTGATATTCTGCACGCATACGTCCGTACCGTCCGGCTGCGCGGCGGTATTTGCCCGTAAAATAAAAACAAAGGCGGGCAATGCCGCCTGTTATGGCATTCCCCGCCTGAATATTTTCGTTATTTATGCAGCTTTTTCTCTGTGGCTTAGTCCGTAAACAACACTACCCAGTATTTATTACTTCTGCCTACACCTACATACTTGTAATGCTTATTCTGCAGTTCCGACCTGTCGCTGCTGTCCCCTTTCCATTCCTCTAACAGCTTATTTGCATCCGAGGTATTGTTCTTTTGATAGATCATACCCTGATACTCGTATCCGCTGATTCCGAACTGAGAGAAAACGGAAACATACGAGTTGCCGTTGGGACGCGTGCTGGAAGCCTTCTCATTGTCATCCATTTCCATTGCCAGCAGTGTCGCCGCCTCTTCCAAAATGTCGTCACGATAGACTTTTTTCTTATCTCTGTCGTCACGGTAGCTGTTGATCGCTTTGACGAGAGCTTTTGCGTCGCCGGTGTTGCTGTCCACCCTCTGTGCTACCCGGTCATACTGTTTCTGGTCAAGTCCGTACTTATACGTGCCGGTTGCAGACGATGATGTGCCGGAAGAAGTATTCGTATTCGTTGTATTGGTCGGCGCGCAGCCCTTTCTTCCTTCGTTCTTTCCGTACAACGTATAATGCAGATATAACTGCTGCGGATCGTTGCCGATTACCGCAACAACATCCTTGTTATTATTTGCATAATAGACCGGATCAAAACCATTTTCCATCATACTTGTCACTGTCTGCGGTGTAACAGGGGTCGGATGTGCCGTAGGCGCTACCGGAAGCCTGCCCTCGTTTTTTCCGAACATCTTGTAATGCATGTATAACGTCTGTTCGTCCGTGCCGAAAATTGCTTTGACGTCAGGATTACTGCTTGCGTAATACGCCGCGTCAAAAACTGCCCCGTCGCTCATCTGTTTTGGCGCCGCAAAAGCCGTCATAGACGTCTGCAGCATCGCCGCTGTCAGAAGACCGATTACAATCCATTTCTTTTTCATTTCGTACCACCCTCCTTTTCCATTTGACAGACGAAGTTATCTGTTATCTTTATCATATACAATTTTGCCTTCCATATCAATATCTATGGCAATTTTTAAGAAAAATTAAACAAATTGGCAAACGATCCGGAAACTACCGGTTTCGGGGTATCGAAACCAGGGCTATGATTTCACCATTACATCCTCCACAGCCTACGATCAGAAATGGATCCACGGCCGCAATATCTTTGAGAATATCGATGTACTGGTAGATAATATTTTTGCCAACTATCTCTCCCGCCCCGGTGTCAGACAGCCGATCTTCACGTCTTACTGTGACGGAAAGCGCGTCACCTGTTCGGGGCTGAAACAGTGGGGCTCCAAATATCTGGCCGACGAAGGATACACGGCGATAGAGATTATCCGGTACTATTATGGCAATGATATGTACATCAATACCGCGGACGAGATTGCCGGGATTCCTTCTTCCTGGCCCGGATACAATCTGTCCATCGGCTCCTCCGGTCCGAAAGTCCGTCAGATGCAGGAGCAGTTGAACCGGATCGCCAGAAATTACCCGGCAATCCCGTCCATTTCCGCCGACGGCATCTACGGTCAGCGGACCGCCGATGCCGTGCGCATCTTTCAGGGAATCTTTGACCTGCCGCAGACCGGTGTGGTCGATTATGCCACATGGTATGAAATTTCCGAGATTTTCGTCGGCGTCAGTCAGATTTCCGAGCCGCAGTAACCGGGAAAGCGCTTTCGTTTCCGTTTGTTTATTCACAGGCTTTGTGGTAAAATTTATATCGTAACGGAAAATAATGCTGCATACACATAAGACAAAGGAGAGATTTTATGACACCCAGAGAAGAGGCTTTTCTCGCGCTGTCAAAAGGACTGTGCAAGAGTCTGGAAACGCGTGGTATGGAAGGACATTATTTTAACACCAGCGCGGAACTCTGCGCCTATTTCAGGGAAACACTGCCGGACAATGCCGTAATTTCATGGGGCGGCAGTATGTCTGTCGAAGAAAGCGGTGTAATGGATTTGCTGCGATCCGGGAATTACGCCCTGATCGACCGGAAACAGGCGAAAACGCCCGAAGAAGCGCGGGAACTGTACGCCCGCACCGTTATGGCTGACTATTATTTTATGAGTACCAACGCCATCACCATGGACGGAGAGCTGGTCAATATCGATGGCAACGGAAACCGTATCGCCTGTCTTGTACAGGGTCCGTCGCATGTATGCCTGATCGTCGGCCGCAATAAAGTTTCCGTCACCCTCGAAGATGCCATCGGACGTGCACGCAATATCGCTGCGCCGCCAAATGTCCAACGTCTGCACAGGCAGACCCCCTGTGCGGCAACCGGACGCTGCGCGGACTGTTTCTCTCCCGACTGTATCTGCAGTCATACGGTCATTACGCGCCGTTCTCTGCATCCGGGCCGAATTCAGGTATTTCTCGTCAACGAAGACCTTGGCTATTAAACCGGACATCTCCCGGCCTCCCACTCCCTTACCGCACGGCGGCAAATTCCCGGTTCCGCCGCCGTGCCGGCAAGCGCTTCCCGTCCGTATGCGGTCAGGCCGGCAGCGCGCCTGTCAAAAATCCCCGCAAAGTTTCCGACACATTTTTACAGAGATGATCTGCCTGTCCCTTTACATGTTCTCTCCCGGTTTCCATAACATACGATATGCCGCACGCCCGAAACATGGGAATATCATTTTCACTGTCTCCGAAACAGAGTGTCTCCTCGAGGGAAAATCCCTCCAGCTCTGCAAGCCGGCGCAGTGCGGTCCCTTTATCCGCACCTGCCGCGGTAAAATCAAGCCATCCGTTCCCGCTGTCCGTCACCTGCAGACTGGCATCATATTTGTCATGAAACCATCGTTCTTCCTTCTCCGGGATGCCGCCCGGCCACCAGACGGACAATTTGTTGATCTCACCCGGAATCATACGATAATCCTCGATCGCACGGGTCTCCAGCTTCAGCGATTCGTTCATCAGCCGGATAAAATCCTTTCTCGAAGCCGGCGCATACAGTTCTCTGTCGCTGGAAGCGATCGTCTCCACTCCCGGAAGTGCGAGCATATCTTCCAGCAGCGCAAAAGCAAGTTCTCTGGAAATGCATTTCTGATACAATGTCTCGTCTGCTTTGACAACCAGACTGCCGTTCTCACAGATAAAAGGAAGCTCCATTGCCATCGGCGCAAACATCCGGCGCATATTTTTATACTGCCGTCCGCTGGCTGCCACAAAAGCAATGCCGCAGCGCCGCAGCTCCGCGATCAGCGAAAATACCGCCGCATCCGGCTCCCGCTTTTCTCCGAGCAGCGTCCCGTCCAGATCGCTGACGATTGTTGTAATCTTTTTTCCGTGTATCTGCATACCCTTCTCCTCTCCTGTACCGTCACTTCCGCCATTGTACCCTCCTTTTCCGGTTTTGGCAAGGCAGGCGCCCGGTATTTCCGTACAAAAAACACTTGCGGTATGAGAATGAGTATGCTATAATAAATTCCGGTGATAAAAGCCATACAGGGGAATAGTACAGCGGTAGTGCGGCGGTCTCCAAAACCGTTAACGGGGGTTCGATTCCCTCTTCCCCTGCTTTTTGTTTGCCCGGAAACAGTTGTAATAGCAAGGTTTCCGGCCTTTTATTTGCCAAATGGTTGTTTACATTCGCCATATGTAGCTCCCCCGCACAGACCAGATTTTATCGCACCGCCCATCAATATTCAATTATCAAAGACCTCACATCAGCTCCACCAGTTATCACAGATGGATACACAATAATTTTTAGCCCTTCTGATTGCCAGAGGGGCTATTTTTATGTCCAGATGTCCAAATATTTTGTTTACTTTTTGAGATGATGTGCTCAAACTTCCTTATTTTACAGCATGCCGGACACAAATCCGGTCAATGGCCGCCATACTGTATTCCGGTTTCTCCTTTCTGCTGTCTGTGCAGCGTCCGGCAGTGTTACATTGCCCGAATCGCTTCCTGCACGCTTGACACCCCTTTTAGCGTAAGCCCTTCCGGGATGCTGCCGGATGCCCGCAGCGTTTCTTCCGCGGTTCTGGGCAGAATACACATCGTAAAGCCAAGTTTGGCTGCTTCGGCAATCCGCTGCTCCGCCATGCCGACAGAACGGACTTCCCCGCTCAGCCCCACCTCGCCGAATACAATCAGCCTTTCATCCACCGGTTTGTTGCGAAAGCTTGACACCACAGCCAGAACAATCCCCAAATCCATGGCAGGCTCTATCATACGGATGCCGCCTGCAATATTGACATAAGCGTCACAATTTGACATCGACAGTCCTACCCGTTTCTCCAATACGGCCATCAGCAGATTAACCCGGTTAAAGTCGGTTCCCGTAGCCTGCCGCTTGGGAATTCCGAAACTGCTCTTACACACAAGAGCCTGAATCTCCAGCAAAACCGGTCTTGTGCCCTCCATTGAACATACCACAACCGAACCGCTGGCGCCCTGTGGCCTGCCGCTCAGCATAAATTCCGAAGCATTGGCCACCTCCTCCAGACCGCTTTGATGCATTTCAAACACACCGATCTCATTGGTGGAACCAAAGCGATTTTTAACCCCCCGCAGAATGCGGTAAGATGCATGTCTGTCCCCTTCGAAATAGAGCACCGTATCCACCATATGCTCCAGAACTCTCGGCCCCGCCACGGTTCCCTCTTTCGTCACATGTCCGACGATAAAGATGGAAATCCCCATATCCTTCGCCAGACGCAGCAGGATTCCCGTCGCCTCCCGGACCTGCGAAACGCTGCCGGGCGCCGCCGATACCCCGTCATGATATACCGTCTGGATGGAATCAATTACGACCATCTGCGGCTTATGACGCATAATCGTCTCTTCGATCACGCTCAGGTTTGTTTCGCACAAAAGCAGCAGATCATCCGTAAAGCTGCCGATCCGCATGGCCCGGAGCTTGATCTGTTTCAGGGATTCCTCACCCGATATGTAGAGCACCTTTCTGCCGTCGCCCGAAAGGTAACGGCATACCTGCAAAAGCAGCGTGGACTTGCCGATGCCCGGGTCGCCGCCCACCAGAATCAGCGAACCGGGAACGATGCCACCGCCCAGAACTCTGTCCAGTTCCTGTATATGCGTGCCCATGCGCTCTTCTTTTTCCAGCGTAATAGAAGATAAAGACGAAGGCTCCCGTCTCTCTCCCGGAGCCTTCGTCTTACCGCCGCCCTTTGCCGTGCCGGAAACCGCCGGAACCGTTTCCTCCACCAGCGTATTCCACTGTCTGCATCCCGGGCACTGCCCCATCCATTTGGAAGATTCATAGCCACAGTTCTGACAGAAAAATACGGTAGCCGCTTTTCCCTTTGCCATTACTTATGAACCTTTACGGACACTTCACCGGCATCCGCAAGCTCCACGCTCAGACTCAGCTTACCGCCGAGATTGGTGCGCATTTTACCGATGCTGCTGCCGTCGATAAACACTTCATATTCCGTCTCGTCCTCAAGTCCTACGGTCAACTGTGCGTCCTCTTTTCCTTCCACAGTAAACGTAACCCCCTCCGCATCTTCCGCAAAATGCGTTACGCTTGTGCCGGGAACGGATTCATAGGCAAACATGCCGTTTTTCTCGAGCTTTGTCATGGTGGCATAGGTCTTCACCTTATACAGATCGCCGCCATGCGCAAAATCCTCTTTTTTCGCCTTCTCTGTCAGACTGTGATTTCCAAAGCTGAGACTCCCGTCCGCTTCTGTCCGTATCAACCCTTCTACGATTGCCATTTTCTGCTTCCTCCTCGTACTTTACTATAATTTTTCAGTTCTTCACGGAAAAAACGACCTGCTGCTTTTTCAGCCCCGCCACGACAGTATCGCCGGGAACAATCTTTTTCTGCAGGATCTCCTCTGCCAGCGCGTCTTCGATAACGGTCTGAATCGCACGTTTCATCGGCCGCGCCCCCATTTTCCGTTCGGAATATTTGTCTACGATATATTCCTTCAGAGCCGGCGTCACAGTCAGCCGGATGTCCATCTGTTCTTTGCACCGTTCCGCCAGTATTTTTGCCAGCAGCGATACCACATCCTTCATGTTTTCCTTATTCAGGGGATGGAACACCATAATCTCATCGATACGATTGATAAACTCCGGTTTGAATATCCGCTTTACCTCTTCCATCACACCGGATTTCATCGTCTCATAATCTTTCTTTTCCGAGACTTCCGCCGCAAATCCCAGACTTTTGGGTTCCATAATTCGCTGTGCGCCCGCATTGCTCGTCATAATCAAAATTGTATTTTTAAAGTTTACCTTCCGGCCCTTCGAATCCGTAATATGCCCGTCGTCCAGCACCTGTAGCAGAATATTGAACACATCGGGATGCGCTTTTTCGATTTCGTCAAAAAGTACCACCGAATAGGGATTGCGCCGCACCTTTTCACTGAGCTGTCCGCCTTCGTCAAATCCCACATACCCGGGCGGGGAACCGATCATTTTGGATACGGAATGCGACTCCATATATTCCGACATATCCACCCGGATCAATGCCTCTTCCGAGCCGAACATGGCTTCCGCCAGCGCTTTGCTGAGCTCTGTTTTTCCCACGCCGGTCGGCCCCAGAAACAGAAAGGAACCGATGGGACGATTGGGATCCTGCAGCCCCACCCTGCCCCTGCGCATCGCTTTCGACACGGCGGTGACGGCTTCATCCTGGCCGATAACCCGTTTGTGCAGAATCGACTCCATTTTCAGAAGTCTCTCGCTCTCCTTTTCAGCCAGCCGGGAAACCGGAATTTTCGTCCAGACAGACACCACATCGGCAATCTCATTTTCGCCGATCAACAACTGCCGGTCAGCCAGCTTTTTCTCATAAGCCGCCTTCGCCCGTTCGTATTTCTGTATCAGTTTTGCCTGACTGCGCCGGATCTCCCCGGCCTGCAGATACGCTTCGATCCGAATGGAACGCTCGATCTGCAGATCCATCTTCTGAATCTCTTCCTGCATATTCTTCAGATTTTCCGGCATATTCATATTTTTCAGCCGCACGGCAGCGGCGGCCTCGTCAATCAGATCAATCGCCTTATCCGGCAGATTTCTGTCATTGATATAGCGGTCCGATAACTGCACGGCAGCCCCGATCGCCTCCTGTGTAATCGTTACGCCGTGATGTTCTTCATATTTACCGCAGATTCCGCTCAGGATACGGATTGCCTCTTCCTGTGTCGGTTCCTCCACCGTCACCGGCTGGAAACGCCGCTCCAGCGCCGCATCCCGCTCAATATATTTGCGGTATTCCACGATCGTTGTCGCACCGATCAGCTGCATCTCTCCCCGCGCCAGCGACGGCTTCAGAATATTGGATGCGTCAATCGCCCCCTCCGCGCCGCCCGCGCCGATGATCGTATGCAGTTCGTCCAGGAAAAGAATAATATTGCCGTCTTCCGTCACCTCCCGGATTACCCGTTTGATGCGTTCCTCAAACTCACCCCGATATTTGCTTCCGGCTACCATACCGGACAGATCCAGCGTCACCACTCTTTTTCTGCGGATCGTCTCCGGCACTTCCCCCGATGCGATATGAAGTGCAAGCCCTTCCGCGATCGCAGTCTTTCCGACACCCGGTTCACCGACCAGGCAGGGATTATTTTTTGTACGGCGGCTCAATATCTGAATCACCCGCTGGATTTCCGCCTCTCTGCCGATCACGGGATCCAGCTTCCCCTCTCTGGCAAGCGCTGTCATGTCTCTGCTGTACTGATCCAGCGCCTCGGTTGTCCCGCTTTTATCCCGTTTCTTTTTTCCTTTATATCCCAGATCTTCTTTGTACAGATTCCCGTCCTGTCCCATGGCAAGCAGTGTATCCACATAGATTTTCTGTATCTGAATTCCGATCGTATTCAGCAGCCTGACCGCTACATTTTCTCCTTCTTTCAGGATCGCCAGCAGGATATGCTCCGTTCCGATCTCGCCGCTGCGAAATCGATGCGCCTGCTTCGCCGCTTCCTGCAGTATCTTCTCCGCTCTCGGAGAATAGCCGTCCCGCTCTTTCACCGACAGGAAATTGCCCGGTGCGATCAGATCATAAATCATGGAAACCAGCTTATTTTCCTCCACCCCGTTATCCTGAAGTACTCTGGCTGCGACTCCCGTATCCTCTTTCAGCAATCCCAACAGGATATGCTCCGTTCCGATATAGTTCTGTCTCAACTCTTTCGCTGTCTGTTTTGCCAGGGAAAGCGCAGTCTGCGCCTTCTTCGTATACTGCGGCATTATTCCAGTCCTCCATAATCTTCATAGATTTCATCTATAAGAGCATGCACGTCTTCCCGGGAAATATTCTTGCAGCTTCCCTGGGCCAAAAGCACCCGCAGCTCTCTTTTCATATCCTCCATCGCCCGCATCCTGTCAATGTCCACGGCAATCACCGCACCCCGCCGTCTGTCTATCTTCACATATCCTTCCTGCTTCAGAACCGTATAGGCTTTGTTCACCGTATGCATATTGATGCCAATCGCCCCGGCCAGCTGACGCACGGAAGGGAGTGCATCGCCTTCTTTCAGACGGGTCGTTGCAATCCCAAGGATAATCTGATTGCGAAGCTGTATATACAGCGCTTCATCACTGTTAAAATCAAGCTCAATAATCATACCGTCACCCTCTGTTATATAAATATTATAACAGTAGATGGGTGTTGTCAAGACAGACCGACATGGAAAAACAGATCCCTTCATATCCAAAGAATCCAGCCCATTTTGAAGTTCTTCCTTCGGTAAGGGGCTGGATCCACTTTATCCTGTCTGTCAAAAATCGTCTTTGTCGTCCATATTTAAAAATTCGAATTCAAAGTCATCGTCGTCCAGGTATTCATCGTCGTCCTCATCGTCCTCGTCTTCGTCCTCCTCATCATACCCGTCGTCGTATTCATCATCATATGTATCCCGGCGGGAAAGGAAATTTTTCGGACTCCAGCGACGGCGCCTTGCAGGACGTTCGTCTTCATATTCGTCCTCGTCGTATTCGTCGTCGTCCTCGTCATCCTCATCTTCGTCCTCGTCTTCGTCATATTCCTCGTCGTCGTATTCTTCTTCGTCCTCCTCATCTTCGTACGCTTCGTCGTCCTCGTCATCCTCGTCGTACTCGTCGTACTCGTCTTCCTCGTCATCATCATACGGATCATGGTCATACGCCTGATAACCCCGAAGCTTCACTGCAAGCATAATGCACACACCGATCAGAATGACAAACAACACGGCTGCCACAATCATGAGAATTTTGCCCTTGCCTTCCGTTAAAGAAGAAAGAGAATCACCGCCGCCGCTGCCGCCCTGCTCCAGCTTTTCCATTTTGCTGGGTTTATCGTCTTTTGGCAGAGAGTACAGATACAGAGACACTTCGCCGTCTTCGTCTTCCACGGTCAGCAGGTAAATGGTATCGGAGCTCCACTCATCCAGCGCTGCCTGGTCAATGTCCACATCCTTGATGTCCACATCACCCGGCACCGATCTGCTGGAAATCACACGCTTGATTTCCGAACCGCCGGCAGCCTCCGGAACTTCTTCTCCGCCGCCTTCTTCACCGGAACCCTCCGGCTCCATGACTTCACCCGGTTCCCCCTCACTGCTTTCGGCGCGCTGAAAACCGTTTTCGTCAAACAGATCCGAGCGGATAAAACCGGTCTTTCCGTCCACATCCACCTGATACCAGGTACTGCCGTCGTCTCCCACCGACTCACCGCTGATCGTAACGACAGCTCCCGCGTCCGCACTCGTAACTTTTCCCGCGGAAGTGGAAGGCCCCTGACGCACCGTCGCACTGCTTCCGCCGATCGTGCCGGCTGTGATGTCCGTCTGCGCCACTGTACCGGAAGTCTCATTCCCTTCAGAATCGGCCGCCGCGCCGCCCTCTCCGGCGCTCTCCGTCAGATCGGCACGGATATAACCGCTTTGTCCGTTTATCGATACCTGATACCACGGTTTTCCGTCCGTCCCCGTCGTCGGTTCCCCCACGGAAAATGTTGTTCCCTGCGGCGCGCTCCCGACCTGTGAACTTCCCGTGTCCGCCTCACTCCGGATTTTGGCATCTGTGATCGTCTTCCTGACCTCGTCCGCACGACTGATAATCGTATTTCCGCCACAGAATAACATGTATGCCGCTGTCATAAGCCCCGCAAGGAAATACATGCTTCTTTTTCCTGCTTTTTCTGCCGTTTTTTTCATTCTCCTCTTTATCCTTCCTTAATAGTTCCGATGGAAACGCTTTGCACCTTCTTCCTCTTCCATAGCCTTTCCAAAGCCCTGCATCTTGCTCTGACGGCGCTGCTCGTCTTCCATCCGGCGGTGATAATCCAACTCGCATTTCGAACACAGCCTGCCACCCCGAATGCTGGCGCCGCAGACTTCGCACCGCAGAAATGCCGCCGAATCCTGTGTAATCTCCAGTTTGTTTTCTTTCAGCATATTCCGGATCGACTTCTGACTCACGCCGGTTTCCATCGACACCTGTGCTGTTGTAGCCCCTCTGTGCTTTTCCACATAAAGGCGTACCTTTCCATAATCATCATAGGCCACATGTCTGCATTTTTCACACTGATATTCTCCAACGCCTTTGAAGATCATGATACCGCCGCATTCCTCACAGACAAGCGGACGATTGTAAATATCGCCGTCATTAAAACGTCTCTCCATACATGCACCTCCCCAGTCATTTTAGTCACTGCTCTGCCTCGTCTATGGCTTTTCCAATATCATGACGCATATATTTTTTTTCAAATGAAACCCATGCCGCCGCGTCATAAGCCGCGGCGCGGGCCGCTTTCAAATCCTTTCCCAGTGCGGTAATTCCCAGTACGCGGCCGCCGTTTGTCACAATGCTGCCGCCTGCCTCTTTGGTTCCCGCATGGAAACAGAACACATCCTCCTTCTGCGCAAAACGCTCCAGCCCGGTAATCGGGAACCCCTTTTCATACGAAACGGGATACCCGCCCGAAGCGAGCACCACACAGACCGCCGCGTTATCCGCAAAAGTAAGTTCAACTTTATCCAGACTGCCATCAATACAAGCCTCCATCACCTCTATGATGTCACTCTTCATACGGGGAAGCACCACCTGCGCCTCCGGATCGCCGAACCTGGCATTGTATTCCAGAACGCGCGGTCCCTTTTCCGTCAACATCAGACCGAAAAAGATAATCCCCTGAAATGGTCTGCCCTCCGCAGCCATAGCGTCCACCGTCGCCTGATAAATATATTTCTGACAGAATGCATCCACCTCCGGTGTGTAAAAAGGACTCGGTGAAAAAGTACCCATACCCCCCGTATTCAGGCCGGTATCCCCGTCTCCGGCCCGCTTGTGATCCTGCGCGGATGTCATCGTGCGTATCGTCTTTCCGTCCACAAACGACAATACCGAAACTTCCCGGCCGGTCATAAACTCTTCGATCACAAGCCGGTTTCCCGCATCACCGAACTGCTTCTCCTGCATAATGCTCACTACCCCGGCCTTGGCTTCCTCCGGTGTACGGCAGATCAGCACGCCTTTCCCCAGCGCCAGACCGTCCGCCTTCAGCACAATTGGCATTGGCGCCTTTTCCAGATAAGCCAGCGCCGCCTCCGGCGAGTCAAACGTCTCATATGCCGCTGTCGGTATTCCGTACTTTTTCATCAGATCCTTGGAAAACGCCTTGCTGCCTTCCAGAATAGCCGCATTTTTGCGCGGGCCGAACACACGCAGTCCCGCCGCTTCCAGCACATCCACCAGGCCGCCCACAAGCGGATCGTCCATGCCGACAATTACCAGATCAACGCCTTTTTCCACGGCAAACGCTGTCAGCGCGTCAAATTCCATCACACCGATCGGTACGCATTCCGCGATCTGCGCAATCCCCGCGTTGCCGGGGGCACAGTAGATTTTTTTCACTTTCCCGCTCTTTGCCACACTTGCCGCAATGGCGTGCTCCCGTCCGCCGCCGCCTACTATCAGAACTTTCATTCTTACCTCCTGTGTGCATCCTCTATTTTGTAACAACCGCCCGGCCGTCTTTCACCGTGATCTTTCCATGTGCAAACAGTTCCACCGCCTCGGGCAGAAGAATCCATTCGGCCTCTTCCATCACACGCCGCTGCAAAACCGCCGGCGTATCGCCGTCCATTACCGACACCGCCTTCTGCAGAACGATCGGTCCGGTATCCGTCCCTTCGTCCACGAAATGAACGGTAGCGCCCGTCACCCTGACGCCCCGCTTCAGCGCCTCTTCATGCACCTTCAACCCATAATAGCCCGCACCGCAGAAAGAGGGAATCAGCGAAGGATGAATATTCAGAATCCGGTTTCTGTATTTGCGTATCATCGCCTCCGGCAATACCACCAGAAAACCGGCCAATACAATCAGATCCGGCGCCGCATCGTCCACCGCCTGTAAAAAGCTGTCATAAAAAGCGGCCCGTTCGGGAAAATCTTTCGGAGAAACACAGACACCTCTGATACCGTGCGCCGCTGCCCGCTGCAGGGCATACGCGTTGCGATTATTGCTGATTACCTGCACGATCTCTGTATCCGTAACGCTTCCCTGCTCCACCGCATCGATCAGCGCCTGCAGATTTGTACCGCCGCCCGAGACACATACAAGCACCCTCAGCATAACGAAATACCTTTTTCACCGGCTGCAATCGTTCCCAGTTCATATACCGTCTCGCCGCATGCACGCAACGCCTGCGCCGCACGCGCCCCATCGCCGGGCGCCACCGCGAGCACCATGCCGATACCCATATTATATGTATTATACATCATATCTTCCGCAATATTGCCCTCCCGCTGCAACAGACGGAAAACGGCCGGCACTTCATAGCTGTCCCGGCGTATCATTGCCCGCATGCCTTCCGGCAGCATACGCGGAATGTTTTCATAAAAGCCGCCGCCCGTAATATGGCTGCATGCCCTGACTCTGACACCCGCTTCTTTTACGCTCTGCAGCGCCTTAACATAGATTCTGGTAGGCGCAAGCAACGCTTCCCCCAGCGTCCCGTCCAGCTCATCATATCGCATGTTCAGGCTTTCCGCCGTCATGGTAAACACCTTGCGCACAAGCGAAAAACCGTTGCTGTGGATACCGCTGGAAGCAAGGCCGAGCAATATATCTCCTTCCTCCAGTCCTTCTCCGGTAATCATATCCTTTTGATCCACAACGCCTACCGCGAAACCGGCAAGATCGTATTCGTCCAGCGGATAAAAACCGGGCATTTCG